>JBBTYA010000001.1:0-81044 GCA_038061995.1 Patescibacteria group bacterium
GAAATATCGAATGTAGTCGTACCTAGTCTATCAACGGTAAGGATTGCGCCACTTGCAGATGCGACGCGGAAGAGAGCTCCAGAAGCATGACTCGAGCTCGCCGTCACATCGAGAATTGCGTTAGCGGATGTGGTCCCGATGCCAACGGCGCCTTGGCGATTTGCACCCGAATACACGAGAGTCATCGTGCGCCCCATATCACCATTCGTCCCTGCAAAACTCAGATTATGACCAGATTGCGTCATCTTCCAACCAACGGCGCCATCATTTGGAAAGAACTTTATGAGATCCACCGGGGTGCTCAGTGGTTGATAAGGCCCAATATGAATTTTTGCCGTCGGGCTCGAAGTCCCAATACCAATGTTGCCGCCCTTTGACGCGTAGAGAACGCTACTTCCTGAAGAGGATGCGATATTGAGCAATGCGTTATTACCTTCTGTTCCTACCACATGGAGTTTTGCTGTTGGGCTTGTGGTGCCAATGCCTACATTGCCTCCGATGTAGGTGTTACCGGAGATTGAGGCGATCCCTACTACTTCCAATGTGGTTTCTGGGGTGATGTCTCCCAGACCAAGGCGGTTGTTGGTATCGTCAAAGAAGAAGGAGGCGTTGTCTTGGGTGATTTGGCCAAGAGAACCCGCAAAAAGCACAGAGCCCTGGGTGAAGCCTCCTTTGATGGTGGTTGCTTCAATAACACCAGATACACTCGCATTGCTCAGGAAGGTATTTCCTGTGACTTCGAAGTTGCCTGCTACTGAGGCCGTGCCATCTGCAAAGAGCTTGCCGTCAATCTCGAGGTCGTCAGAGATGAGTACATCATCACTAGAGTTGAGGAGGGAGCTGTAGCTGGTGGTGTTGGAGCCGAATCTGCTGTAGGCAACGGTTGCGGTGTGGGCGACTTGGAGGGCATCTGCGGTGAGGAGTTCGCCAGAGAACTTGCCAGCGCCGGAGACGTCGAGCTTTGCAGAGGGGGCAGTTGAGCCGATGCCAACATTGCCTGAGAGATAGTTTATGTCTTCACCGACAGCATACACGCCGTATGATGTCGTGACGTCTGCGTCGCTACCATTGAGGTAGAGTCCATAACAAGTAGTCGCATCTTCACAGGAGCCGTAGTAGCTGTAGCCGGTGGTAACGGGAGAAGAAGCATAGATGCGAGTATAGTTACCATAGGAATTGGTCACGGCGCCTCCACCCGTCGCACGCGCTTCGATATAGTTACCATACATGGTTGGGACGGCTGAAGTAGAATTGTTGTAGACGCCGGTCAGCGCTCCCGCGACATATCCAGAGATCACCGATGTACCAGATAGTGATACCGATGTACTATTTCCAGTAACGTAGGTACCGATTCCACTTGTCGTTACTGCGGAGTTTGTTCCATACATTTCTGTGACTGTCGCCGTTGATACGCCATTTGTTGCTTCATTTTTTGCACCATACATAGCGCTTGTTGTGGTACTACCGCCATAAATGCTCGCGAGGTTATAGGCACCGTACTGATAGGACGCCTGCTGCATTGCGCGTGCCTCATTATAGATACCGTAGAAAGACACGGTTTGTGATCCCTTTACTACACTAGAAACGGGGAAATTATAGGTGCCAAAAAGGCTCTGCCCTATCGTCGGCGTAAAGTTCCAGTTTGGCTGTGTCGTTTGCCCGTAGAAGTATCCTGCGGATGGTTCGGTAGTAACGTTGCGGTATACATACAGGGCGGAGCCAGTAGGAGTGGCCGTACCAATGCCCACGTTGCCCGTACTCGCAATGGTCATAAGTTCAGCGCTTGCGCCATTTAAGATACTCAAACGGTCTGAGGTGGTGGTGCCAGTGTTTGCAGTTATCGTCCACTTTCCATCAGTCCCCGTGCCGTTACCTGTACTAGATGTGTTGTGGAGGATGAGACTTGGAGCCGCCGCTGAACTAGACGCAAGGATGTTGCCTCCTACTTCAAGTTTTTGCTCTGGAGTGGTGGCACCGATACCGACGTTCCCAGCAGAATCAATGCGCATGCGTTCGTTAGAATCTGCGATACCGCTGGTGTAGAAACGAATAGGCGTTGCAGCACGAGTAACGATGTTTAACCCCCCACTTAACCCAGAGTCAGCCATCACAAGTGCGGAGTCTTGAATGAGCGCACCACTTGTTGTGTAGCCAGAGCCAAACGCATAGAGCGTTAGCCCATCGCCAACCTGCCCAGCGCCGTTTCCAATCTCAAGCCTTGCATATGCGCCCGTGCCCGTATTTGGATTGCGAATATATGAAGTAACAACGCCATTAGTATCGCCATACACATCAAGAAGGGCCGTAGGTGCCGTAGTACCAATGCCCACATTAGTAGAAAAGTCAGAAGCACCCACAACCGTCAGTTTGTTATTTGCCGCAGTAGTACCAATGGCGATATTGCCGCCGTATGACTGAATACCGAGAGTCCCCGTATTTACAGAGTTGTCTCCTGTCTGCAAAGAGAAGTATGACGTGGCAGGCGTTGCGGCACCCTGCAAATTAATCTTCAGCCCATATGAAGCTGCTCCCTCATTAGAACCGAGCATGCCAAGGACGCGCGACGATGTATCCGTCTTTGCGAAGCCCGTTGAGACTTGAAGCGGATATTGTGGAGTAGTTACGCCAATCCCCAGCCGGTTATTCGTGTCATCCCAGAAGAAGTTGCTGTTGTCTTGGGCAAGTTCACCACTTGAGCCGGCGAAGACAACGGAGCCTGGCGTAAAGTTAGGGTCAATGGTTGCGTAGATGGTGCCTGCTACTTCGAGATTACCAGACACGCTCGCGTTACTCAGGAATGTGTCGCCCGTAACTTCGAAGTTGCCTGCTACTGAGGCCGTGCCATCTGCGAAGAGCTTTCCGTCAATCTCTAGATCGTCAGAGATGAGGAGGTCGTCACTAGAGTTGAGGAAGTCACTGTAGGAGGTGGTGTTTGTACCAAAGCGGGAATAGCTCGTGGAAGAAAAGCCAGCAACTTGTAATGCACCAAAAAGGCCATAGGAGCCAGATACGGTGCCTTGGAATTCGCCACGGCCTTGGACGGTGAGGAGAGAGGTGGGAGATGTGGTGCCAATGCCAACGTTGCCAGAGCTTGCGATGGAAAAGAGCGCTTGCGAAGCAGAGCCAAGAATATCAAGACGGGCTACGGAACCAGAAGTAGCAGAGGTTTGAAGAGTAAACGATGCATCATCTTCAGTTAGTGACTTGAGCTGGAGAAGTACATTTCCTGAAGCTGATGCGAGAATATTGCCGCCCACCTCAAGCTTCTGCTCTGGGGTTGTTGCGCCGATACCCAAGTTACCGGCCCCAGTAAGACGTGCTTTCTCAGTAGACGCGCCAGTCGTTGTCACAAACGCCATATCTACAACACCTGCGGTTGGCAAGATATTGCGAATAGCATTTGTATATCCCGATCCACTAAACTCCAAGCTGTGCGACGCACCTACTGAACCGAGCGATCCATACGATGACACGAGACCGCGGCGAGCAAACAAAAGATCTGCGGCAGAAGATCCAGACAAGCGCCACTCTACGCCAGTTCCTGAAAAGAATTGGTTAGTAATCGCACCAAGATCTGAGCCGGAGGTGCCACGGAATTGCATACGCGCGCCATTCCCAAATGCCGCTTCGGAATACGTAATCTGGAAAGGCGTTACAACAGTGCCGCTTGTATTTTCGTAGATGTTCAGTTTCGCCCCCGGGCTTGTTGTTCCAATTCCCACGTTATTTCCTGTGTTATCAAAGAAGAGCGAGCTGTTGTCTTGAGTGATTTCACCATTAGCTCCGGCGAAGAGGACGCTACCAGTGGTGAAGTTGCCTTTAATGGTGCCAATTTCTAGAGTGCCGGAGACGGAAGCATTTCCATCTGCAAACAGCTGCCCATCAATTTCGAGATCGTCAGAGATTAATACATCGTCACTAGAGTCTAGGAAGCTGCTGTAGCTCGTAGTATTGGAGCCGAATCTGCTGTAGGCAACGGTTGCAGTGTGGGCAACTTGGAGGGATTGACGGAAGATGGCGTCAGAGATGACATCGAGACGAGCCGCGGGGGCCGTGGTGCCGATACCGACGTTTCCACCATTCGCAACGACTAAGTCGGTTGTTCTGCTATTGGCTCCAAAGCCAATGTATCCACTAGATGTTCGCTGTGTGAGAATGAGATTGTTATTACTGTTGTCGAAGTAAAGCTGCCCATAATCAGTATTAGCATTGCCAAGGCCCAAAATAGATTTAAAAGCTCCAGTAGTATCAACCCTTATTTCGCTATCTGCGGCAGTCGTACGAACGTGTAATTCTGTACTAGGAGCCGTCGTGCCCACCCCAACGTTGCCCGTTGTGTTTAAGATAACGAGATCATCAGTTCTTGTGCCCGCGCCAAGCGTGAGATTCCCTGCGCCCGCATAGTCCTGATATATAACAAAGTTATTATTCGCGTTATCAAAATACATTCGCGCATATGCGGTCGTGGTATTGCCTAATAGGATCCCGCCCTTTGTTGAGCCCGTTCCGCCCGAAATAAGGGCATACGCATCGGATCCAGCTGCGGCGGTCACAAAAAGTTTCTGCGTTGGACTCGTCGTACCAATTCCCACGTTATTCCCCGTATTATCAAAGAAGAGCGATGAGTTATCCTGGGCAATTTCACCATTGGCTCCGGCAAAGAGAATAGACCCGAGCGTATATCCGCCCTTTATAGTTGCCGCCTCTAGGGTGCCGGAGACAGAGGCATTTCCATCTGCAAACAGCTGCCCATCAATTTCGAGATCATCGGAGATGAGGAGATCGTCAGTAGAATTTAAGAAATCGCTGTAGGAAGTAGCGTTGGAGCCGAAGCGGGAGTAGGAAGCGGTAGCACCGTTATATGCCGCCTGTAACGAGCCGCCCGTAACGAGCCAGGAAGAAGAGGCGGTACCATGCGTTTCCAAGCGTGCCAATGGGTTCGATGTGCCAATTCCTACATTCCGTGACGTGACGTTCAACACATTGTTGCCGCCAGCGATAAGTGAGAGAACGTCGCTTCCATTTCCCCCAACACCCGTATTTGTATCGCCGCTGTATGGCACAAGTGCTGGGACGGTAGCACTGCCACCCGAGTAAAGGATGCGTGCGCCACTGCCAAAATTTGCTATAAGATCACGGTTAAAAAGAATTCCCGCGCTCATAAAATACATACGCGCAGAACCATTACTAGTGATGGTAAGTGCCCCATCCGAATAACGGTAGATCCCCGTATCCGTATCTCCTGCGAATACTAGCGAGGGAGCAGCCTCGGTGCCATCACCAATGTACAAAGTAGAAACACTCGCAGTGCCAGAAACTTCGAATCTTGTCTCTAGATTTTTGGTTCCAATCCCCAATCTATTATTTGTATCGTCCCAGAAGAAATTGCTGTTATCTTGAGCGATGTCGCCGTTGGCGCCCGCAAAAAGCGCAGAACCCTGAGTAAAGCCTCCTTTGATGGTAGTAGCTTCCAGAGTGCCGGAGACGGAAGCATTAGAGAGGAAGGTATTTCCTGTAACTTCGAAGTTGCCCGCTACTGATGCGTGGGAATCAAAGAAAACTTGGCCATCTACTTCAAGGTCATCGGAGATGAGGAGATCGTCGGAAGAGTTGAGGAAGGAGGAATAAGAAGTGTTCCCAATGCCAAAGCGTGAATACGAAGTAGTTGCTACCGTGCCACCACCGGCTTGAAACGCTCCTGACGCAACCACACTACCGCCCGTTTCAATAATGAAGAGGCGGTTATCGTCATCATTCGCAACGGAGAAATAATCATGCGAGCTCTGATCTGCCGCGCCATTTAACGCCAACTGCGTGTAGTTATATTGTGGCTGTGAAGCATTCGTGGTTTCTAGCACCACAGGGAAGTTAAATGAGAACCACTTGTTTGTTGCGTCCCACGTAAGCCCCGCGTTTAATGTTGCAGAACCGCGCTCGAACACTAAGTTCATACTCTCAGTGTCGTTCGATGCGTTATCGGTGTTAATGGTGAAGGTTTCTGCAACCGTGCCAGAGATAGAAGAAGAAGCTGCAGAGATGTTCAGCACGTCGATGGAATCGAAATACCCAGCGTTCCAACGAAGTGCGCCTGAACCGAGATCGCGATTGCCATCAAAAGGAATAAGATTCGAAGCGATGCGTGAGTTCACTACGAGCACGTCGGAACCATCGGTTGCATCTCCAATCACCACATCTTCATCAAACGCCGCCGATGCATTTACTTCCAAGTCACCAGAGATAAGCACATCGTTGTTTTCTGAAATGTAGTTAGGGTGTGAGGTAGTGCTCGTGCCAAAACGGTTATATGAAACGGTAGCAGGCGAAGCTCCAGAACCCACTTGCAGAGAACCCGAAGTAAAGAGGTTCGATGCCGATGCGGTGCCCTGCACCTCAAAACGCGTAGTGGGAACGTTTGTGCCGATCCCCACGTTACCCGTTGTCGAGTTCACAAAGAACATGTTTGACCCTACTTCAAAGTTACCGCCCACTGAAGCGGTGCCAGAGATAGATGCTGCACCAACAAGTTCAAATGCAACATCGGGCACGTTCGCCGTGCCAATACCTAAAGATGTGCCGAAATATCCCCTGCGCCAACGCGTTGTTGGCTCACCAATGTCATAGGTGTTGTCTGCCGAAGGATCGAAGTTGGTAGAGACGGAGCCTTCAAATGCAACGTTGCCTGACACGAAGAGATCGCCGCCAATGTCGACGTTGCCGCTCACCGAAGCGTTCGCATCAAAGAATGCTTGGCCGTCTACTTCAAAATCACCAGAAATAAGAAGATCTGACGCAGAATCAAGGAGCGATGCATAGCTCGTCGTATTCGTACCAAAGCGTGAGTAGCTTACGGTTGCTCCACCGTTTGCTACTTGCAGAGAACCGGTTGTAAGAAGATGGGAAGCAGAGGCGGTGCCTTGTACTTCAAGGCGTGTCGTGGGGGCTGTGGTGCCGATGCCAAGGTTTCCATTCGCATCTACGCGCATACGCTCAACGCTTCCCGTGGTAATAGCGAGCACATCAGAGCCAGGGCGATACAAACCAGTGTTCTGATCATTTCTAAATGAGAAGGAAGGCGAAGCAGCGGTGCCGTCAGCCGCCAAGAACGTTGATGCCGATGCAATGCCCGAGAAGTTTACAGTACCGCCAATGAAATATGACGTCCCCACCACTTCCAAACTCCCTGAAATAAGGACGTCATCGCTGTCTGAAAGCCCGTTTGCTGTCGTTGCAGTTCCAAAACGGTTATAGGAGGTCGTAGCACCCCCGTTTCCAGCTTGTAAAACGCCCGAGGTGAGGAGATTCGATGCCGAGGCGGTACCTTCCACCTCAAAGCGTGTCATCGGGGCTGTGGTGCCAATTCCAACATTGCCCGTTGTGGAGTTTACAAAAAGCACGCTGTTGCCTACCTCGAAATTCCCCGCCACGGAAGCACGCGCATCAAAGAAGGCGTCTCCGTCCACTTCGAGACTTCCGGAAATGAGTACGTCATCAGCTGTATTAATGAAGCTGGGATAGCTCGTCGTATTCGTACCAAAGCGTGAGTAGCTTACGGTTGCTCCACCGTTTGCTACTTGCAGAGAACCGGTTGTAAGAAGATGGGAAGCAGAGGCGGTGCCTTGTACTTCAAGGCGTGTCGTGGGGGCTGTGGTGCCGATGCCAAGGTTTCCACCAATAAACGCGTTGTTCGAAATGCTAGCAGTGCCCGAAATTTCAACGTTGACCGAAGACGAGGCGCCAGAGTCGGAAAAACGGAAACGTTCGGTTCCGCCCGTGGTGATGCCAAGAGAATTCGTGGCGATGCGATACAGACCAGTGTCGCGATCTGCATCATAGGTGAGTGATGGCTCGTTTGCCGTGCCGTCAGGTAGATAGAGTGGCCCGCCAAGCTCCATCGAGCCAGAAAGGGAGGCTGTTGTTCCAAAAATGGTGTTCCAGCGGTTCGTAGACGTCCCAAGATTATAGTAGGCGGAGCGAGAAGGAGTTAAATCAGAGCCTACGTAGCCGTTCACCACAAGGCCGCCCACGCTCGCGATGCCCGATGCGCGAAGGTTACCAACTTCATCAATGCCGAAGTGTCGCGAATAAACCGTGAAAAGACTGTCATTCTTGTTCTCTTTATCACCAAATGAGGCATCACCCGATACGCCAAGTGATGAAAAAGCGCCGTCGCCACCGTAGAGGCCGCCGTTGAAAAAGGCAACACGGTTCGTGCTATTCCCCTTTCCAACCACAAAATCGAGATCAAAGTCATCAGGAGTGAGCCCCTGCAAGTACTCAACGTTCAAATTCTCGACCATCGTGTCATTCCGGATCTCAATAGTGCCTTGCCCGAGGCGCAAGTTGCCTTCTTCGATCACTACATCGCCTTTTCCGATGCCTACATTGCCCTGCCCAACCAGCAGTTCGCCCTTCTGTACACTCAAAGAACCACCCGTGAGTGTTACGTCTTTGCCAAAAATGGCGTTATTCCACACGCCGAGCTGGCCATAGACGTCCAAAGAGCTCAACAGTTTTGTTGCGCCCTTTACGGTAAGCGTCTTGCCCACCTCTACAGCTCCTTCCAGAAAGACGTCGTCATAGGTGATGTTCCCGTTTTTCGTAACAAAGGCGAGAGAAAAGTCTTTTGAATCAAGGTTATCAAAGTAATCAGCATTCAAATTCTCAACTTTCGTGACCGAATCAACCACAATAGGCGCCACGCCCTCCGGAGCGTGTGAGCGAAGCTGGCCTGCCGTTTCAATGTGGCCAAAAATAGAGATATTGCCTTCTGAATCAAGGAGCATCACTTCATTTGCGTGCGTACCGGGGAAATGGCCCTGTAGTGTGTCTGCGTTCTTAAACGCACCACGCACTGCAGTGAGCATGTCGTCTGCTCGGCCGAATGTGAAGCCACCCACCATGATGAAGATGAGCACAATGGCCGTTACCACTACGGCGGTCATGCTCGACGTGTGGCTCATGAGGCCCTTCGCGCGAGCATCTACGCGGTCGAATTGATAGCGGAGCGTATCGGATTCAACTGCATAAAACTCCTGTTGCGCCGGGCTCTGTGTCTGCGAAGGCGCCTGAGATGTACCGAGTGTTTGCGAAACACGATCTGCAAATGAAGAGAGCGAGTGTGTGAGTTGCCCCATGGAATCAACGAGCGTATCGAATGCCGGAGATGCGGGTGCTTGTGGAGTCGCTTGAGCTGGATCTTGTGGAACTGGTGCTGGGGCAACAGCAGGAGCAACTACAGGTTGTTCTGTAGGCGCTTTTGTTGGTGCCGCAGGTGTTGCCGAAGAGGTGCTCTGGGCCTTGTTCAGGCGCTCAAATTCCTCATACATTTTCGAGTGTCCCGCATGCCCCAAAAGCTCTTCTGCATCGGCAGGATCTTCAGGGGTAAGCGAAGAGGCAAGAATCGCTTCTGGATATGCGCGATGTGCTGGCACCGAAAGCGCACTTTCACCACCACCCATGCGAGGCACCGCGATGGTAATGCTTTGCTTGCGCACATACTCCGCAAGCGCAGTGCGTGTGGTAAACCAATTGCGGCCATCCACCTTGCGCGCGAATAGTTTTCCGCGACGCGCAAGAAGACTTAGATACTCTTGTGAGTATGGTGAGATTTTTGCCGCATCTTGAAGCGAAATAAAATCACCTTGCGGTATTTTATTTTCTTCGTGTGTAGGTGACGTTTCGTTCATCGAAAAAGACTCATCAAAAAACCCAAAATATGCTATACTAGATGAGTCCTAAACTTTGCGTGGAGCAGAGTGAGGACCGTGCATTCCCTAACGTCCCGACCCCAAGTCGGGACGTTAGCGTTTTGACTCTGAAAAGAACTGCGAGTAGATGTTCGTATCGTCGTATCCGATACTGTATCGGATATCGAATTGTCCTCGAGAACTGCGACGATTCTCGCGGCATCCGATAGTCAATGCTACCATGCGTGTATCAAAAATTGTTGATAAGATTTTTTCAGAAATTTCTTTTTACAAAGCGATCTCAAGAAATACTGAGGAATATCAAAAATGCTAAAAATAAAAATAGAAATTAAAAAGTAAAATCAGAATCATATGTATAAATTATATAAGGTTAATAAACATTACTAGCGATAAATACATAATGGTATATGTTTTACACAGCAACCTATATATTAATCTTTAAATAGGTTATAATCAGAAACACGCAATAAAACCTACGAATATCGCGATGCCAAAAAAATTCCTCAACGTGTCAGAAGTAGCTCGCTTGCTCGGCGTAACGCCCTTGACAGTCCGCAACTGGGATCAGAAAGGGAAGCTCATCGCCTATCGCAACCCTGTGAATAACTATCGGATGTATAAAATAGATGATGTCGAAATCCTTCTCCGACAGATCGAGCAAAGCAAACCAAGAAATAGAAAGCTGAAGATCGATATGTACTAAAAGAAAAACCCCGCTGTGGCGGGGCTTTTCTTTTTTGTATCTTGTTGCGGGCTTGCCCGCCGTAGATCCGCTTCCATGGATCGAAGGCGGGGGCGCCAGGATTTGAACCTGGATACCTGGTTTTGGAGACCAGAGTCCTACCGTTGAACGACACCCCCATGACAAAGACCTGCGCACGGGTGCACAGGCTTTGTAAACTAGCCGGTCAGTTTTGCTTCTTTGTGAATCGTCCGCTTTTTGCAAGAAGAGCAGAACTTTCGTAACTCAATCTTTCGCTCTACTTTCTTCTTGTTTTTCGACGTGTAGTAATTGGCCTCTTTACACACGGCGCACTTCAGACGAATAAGGTTGTCTTGTGACATATATGTAATTACGGTTATGACGAACCGTGAGCCGACGGTGAGAATTGAACTCACGACCTACTCCTTACCATGGAGTTGCTCTACCTCTGAGCTACGTCGGCATGCTTCCCTTCTCCTCACTGTGGGGGCGGTAGGCTCTCCTTCGCCTCTCGACTTGCCGTCGCAAGTCTCGGGCTAGGCACCGACTCGCGATCGCATAAGCTTTTGCGATACCGCTCCGTCGTTCGAATCCCACCGCTTCAGAACGACGATGATTTTTTACATGCCTCAAGGCATCTAAAAAATACATTGTGGGGGCGGTAGGATTCGAACCTACGTAGGCCGATCGGCCGACAGATTTACAGTCTGTTGTGATTGACCACTCCACCACACCCCCATGTAATGAACTGCGGAGCCGGCGGTCGGGATTGAACCGACGACCTACTGTTTACAAAACAGTTGCTCTACCACTGAGCTACGCCGGCGCATTCGTAGAGCACGAAGAAGTATAGCGTATCTAACCCAATTCTTCAATTCACATTCCCCTGCGAAAGCGCCTCGAGACCCGCCCGCAAACCAGCATGTGTTGAATCTAATTTGAGCCCTGCTTCAAACGCTTCACGAGCATCCTGTGGCTGTTCCAGCTCTGCATAGACAGAGCCGATCTGCTCATAGAGCTCAACATTCTTTGGGGCACGTGCGATCGCAATAATGAGTTCTTGCTCACGCGCAATAAGCTCATCACGACGCGCTACTACAGGATCAACAACTGGCACATCTTCTACAGTACTCCCTTCGCCTTCTGATTGCGCTTCTCCATCTTCAGGTGCCACAGGATCAGTGCTCAAGTGCCCTTCAGTCACGCCTGGGGCACGCATCGTGCGTAAAGTTGAAATAGTGCGCGTGCTTAGCGTATCAAGTCGCATCACCGCGACACGGAATGTGCGCATCATTTTCTCCAATTCGTGAGTTAAGATTGTACGAAATGGGATCGCCCGCACCGCTCCCACAAAGCTAATAGCTTCTGGGAACATGGCGTGAAACCATGTTTCATGCTCTTCTTCATGGAGCGCTGGATCAAGTTTTTTGAGGTACGGAATTTTGCGTGAAACCACCCACGCGATGCTTGCGCACGCGAGAAGAGCAATAGCAATGAGAATAAGAATACTCACAATTACACTTCAAGCAGGGAGAACGAATCGAGCTGGATATTCTCCCCTAGTTTGCCGACTGCTTGGGTTATAGCGTCGCGCACCTTCATGCTTGGATCACGAATAAATTCCTGATCTAGCAACTCTTCTTGCGAGGAAGGCTTCATCGCCGCAACATGCATCGCAAGCTCTTTCGTCAGCGTTTGGAACTCTGGGTTTCGTGCTACGAAATCTGTTTCGCAACGCACGAGCACCATCGCGGCCACTTTGCCATTCGTATGCACGTAGGCACCAATGCCGCCTTCCGTGGTTGCGCGATCAGCTTTCTTCGCAGCTGCGGAAGCGCCAAACGCTTTGAGCGCTTCACGAGCTTTTACTACATCACCGCTCGCATCAGAGAGCGCTTTCTTGATCTCTCCAAATGAGAGTCCCGTTTCATCACGAAGCGCTTTGATTGTCTGGATATCGTCTGCCATAAGCCTCCTCTTCACCTGCAGGCGAGACAACTAGCGAACGAGCAATTGTTCGCGAATCGTGTTCAGCAACAGGTCAACAGAAATTTTCGAACGATCGTTTGCCGGGATCGCGACGGCGATGTCGCGAGGGTTTGAGTCAGTATTCGCAATAGCAATCACAGGAACATTCATGCGTGCTGATTCACTCACCGCAAGCTTCCCTTCTTTCAGTGATGCAACGAATACGAGATCCGGCATGCGCGTGAGGCGCTTGAGGCCGCCGAAGCGATCCTGCATTTTCGCGAGCTCGCGGCGCATGCGCACTTGCTCGTGTTTTGCATATTTCTCAAGGCCACCTTCCGCTGCCATCTTTTCTAATTCCTCAAGCTTGCGCACGCGACTGTTAATCACCTTGAAATTGGTGAGCGTGCCGCCAAGCCATCGGGTGAGTACGTACGGCATCTGCACTTCGTCGGCAATGGCACGAATGCCCTCTTCCGCTTGCTTAGTCGCCGCAACGAAGAGCACAAGCTTCCCGCTTGTAAGTGCGGTTTTGAGCTCTTCAGCTGCTGCGATCAGCTTCTCCTGCGTTTTTAGGAGATCGATAATGCAGATACCATCTTTCACAGTAAACAAGAATTCATCCATACCTGGATGAAACACTGTGCGCTTGCGTCCGAAGTGCATGCCTGCTTTCAGCATGTCCTCGTAAGCCAAAATGGTGTTTGTTGTATCTAATGCCATAATAAATATGAAGCCCGATTAGGATAGCAGAGAAAGACCCCTAAAGTCAACGCTGGGGGCTAGACAGAGGGGCTCCCCCGTGATACCCTGAATCGCACATAAATCCATATATGAAGACTGATATTCATCCAACGTACTACCCCGCCGCCAAGGTAACTTGCGCTTGCGGCAATACCTTTGTTACTGGCTCTACGAAAGAGTCCTTGTCTGCTTCCATCTGTGACAAGTGTCACCCGTTCTATACGGGGAAAGAAAAGATCGTAGACACTCGCGGTCGCGTTGAAAAGTTCAAAAAGCGCCTGGAGAAAACGACAGCTGCCAAGACGGGAGCAAAAACCAAGAAGAAATAAGCACAAAAGCTCCCTATGGGAGCTTTTGCTTTTTGCAACATTCCTATGAATTACGATTGGAAACAGTATCAAACATCACAAAAGGTTCATACGCCTAGCAACCCCACAGACGAGGCGATCGTTGAAATTCGCGCTGGTGCCGGTGGGCAGGAAGCTGCAATCTTTGCGGGCGACCTTTTCTCTATGTATCGCAAACACGCCCAGAACAAAGGCTGGCGTTTTGAAATCCTTGATACTGCCCTCGGAGACTCTGGAGGATATAAGAACGTCTCCTTTGAAGTCCGTGGTAAGAATGCCTTTAAAGACATGCGCTATGAATCTGGCGTGCATCGCGTACAGCGAGTTCCCGACACTGAACGCAGTGGCCGCGTCCACACCTCAACCGCCACCGTTGCGGTCCTCCCTATCGCCTCAGAGCAAGAAGTGAGTATCCGCCAAGACGAGATCGAACTCACCTTCTCGCGCGCCGGTGGTCCTGGTGGTCAGAACGTCAACAAGGTTGAAACCGCAGTCCGCATCCTACATAAGCCAACGGGCATCGTGATCTCCTGTCGCCAAGAACGAAGCCAGCACGGCAATCGCGAGAAAGCTATGGAGATGCTTCGCACAAAGATTGCCGAGCTCAAGCGCGTTGAAGCAACGGGTAACATTACCGAGGAACGCCGCAAGCAGATCGGCACTGGAGATCGCTCCGAGAAAATTCGCACTTACAACTTCCCCCAAGACCGCATCACCGACCACCGTATTAAAAAGAACTGGGGCAACATCGAGCGTATTCTTGCTGGCAACATGGATGCTATCTTTGAAGCTATGCAAGAAGGTATGACAAACCCCGATCAACCTACGCAGTAACCTTCCCTACCCTCTTATATCCTTTATGAATGTTGCCGACTCCCCAGAGATTCTCAAAAGCCCCATCTTTACTCCTCGCCCCGGGTGGCGCCGCTTCTTCCCTGCGTGGGCAGTGATTGGTGCGCTCGTTTTTATTACCGCTGCAGTCATTCTTTTTTCTCGTGCAGAAAATACTGATGTGGATAACATGGCGTCTCCAACACCAGACACAACGGACACATTCTCTATTACTATTGAACGTGGCGATGGCCCCCTCCATGTTGCACGAAAAGCAGTAACTACCGTTACCCCGCTTCTCTCTATTTCTGTAGATCCAGCAATCCTTCTTCTTGCAGAGATGCGTATCGCACAAGAGCTTCCCCTGCTACTCATTCCGGAAGCGCAATATACATTCACCACCTCACACGTCCTCTCCGTTATTTCAGAGACGGCTCAAACCATTACGCCCAAACAACGTCAGTCCCTCGCCCCGTATTTGAAATAAATAAGAAGAGCTTGTAGGAGGGATGGGTGTTATTTTCACTACCCTCTCGCAGCCCGAACAGTAAAGATTGCTCTATAACATAAGGTGAGGGCGAGTAGGAGCGCGAGCATTCGCAGGATGCTCGACGCGTGGTAGGGAAAGTAACACCCATCCCGATTGATTTTATAAAACAAAACACGCCCATCGGGACGTGTTTTGTAATGAGTGAGAGGGTTACTCCTCCTTTGGAGCTTCCTCTGCTGCGCCTTCTTCGGCAACAGCTTCCTCGCCTTCTTCCTTCTCACGCTTGATCTCTTCAACAGCGGAGACGTCAGTGGTTGGCTCGGCAAGAGATGCATCGAGCTCTTCCTGGCTGATTGGTTCTTGGACGGTCGCCAAGATCTCATTTCCTTCTGCGCGGATCTCTGCTTTTTCAAGCTTGATGTCTTTTACCAAGATTTGGTCACCAAATGCTTTGAGCAACGAAAGATCTACCGAGATTTCTTGTGGCATCTCCTCAGGGAGTGCTTCCACTTCAACTTCGTTCAAGCCACGGACGAAGACTGCCTTGAGCTCCTCTACTGCGGAAGATTCGCCGACAAAGACGATTGGCACATTTGCGCGGATCTTCTGGTCGAGGCGTACTTTATGGAAATCAACGTGCATGATCGTGTCGGTGACTGGATCACGTGAGATGTCTTTTACAACGGTTGGGATTGCAGTGCCATCGATGGAGAGGTAGACGACTGCCGTTTCACCGGCCTTCTTAAATGCGCCATCAAATGCCTTTGCGGGCATTTCAATGCTCTGCGCCTCCATGCCTTGGCCATAGACCACGGCTGGGATCATGCCTTCGGCGCGAAGATGGCGAACTGCAGCCCCTGTTCGGGTGCGTGCGCTCGCCTGTAATTCGATTTTCTGTGCTTTTGCCATAGTAGTATAGAGAGAATACGAAGCTCGGATATCGTACCAAAGCCAAGCCAAAAAGGCAAGAAGTCTCATCGGCAAAGAAGCCTTCGCATCCCTCCAGACACGCGTCTCATGCTTCCTGCGAGCATGAGCGCTCCCTCTCACCCTCACCCAAGCTTCTGTACTAGAAGCTCGACCAAGCGGTTTGGGTTCCGAGAGGTCTTACGGGATTACGAAGGCTTCTTTTGGGCTGGTTGCGCAACATATAAAAACGTTGTATAATAATAGTGCTGGGATGCTACGGCATCACCGGTGTGTCCGAATCAGCGCCTAAGGGTGCAATGGTGGGATACCCTTAACAATAAAGAAAGGACGTAGGCCATGCTATTCATGCTCGGCGTGATTGGTGCTGCCGTCTTCTGCCTGGGAGGGCTAATCCGGGGGTTGGCTCGTAATTGGAGAAACCTCCCCAACTTCGTCTGCAACAAGGTTGGCGGCGTGACCGCCTACTGCTCAGTAGAAGACTTCCGTGCTGGAAAGCGCATCCCTGGCGACATGGTAGTGGCTCCCGGCACCATCTCGTTCATCGAAAAGCCATGGTCAGGCATGCCATGCGCGGCCTATCTCATGAACGCGTCACCATGGCCCTTCTTCTACGGCGACGCAAAGAACGAGCCACAGCTCTTCGTGCCGTTCGCGTCGGAGCGACACATGCCATTCAAGGCTCAAGCCAGCGTCTTCAGCTTCGCCCCGAAGACGCTGGAAGAGCTCGAAAAGATGATCAGAGACAAGCGAGAGAGAAACACTCGCAATGATGCGCGCTTCCGTCTCCTCAAATTCGAGCGCAAGTTCGATGAGGAGATCTTCACAACAAGACTGGTTGCCTTCTTCCTCGTTTTGGTGGTGATAGCTGTCGGATCACTGAGAGGGCTCGACCGATGGGAGAAGGAGCGCCTCGCAGCACCGGCAGCGTTCTACACCACGACCGCCGGCTCCTCTGAGCTCACCGAGCATCGCGGGACCGAAGGCGATCTGCGAAAGCTGATCGTCTACGGAGGTATCAACGATACCATCGTTGCAGGGCCGGTCACGGATATCATGGCTCTCGGCGGAGGACTTTCGTACGTCTGCGTCCGCGTGGGCTCCCCCGAGCGCAGAGAGTGTGGCTTCGGAGGCCTGGAGACGGTGGCCCAGAAGATCGGGCAGACCGCCTACATTCGCAAGAGCCTTGGGAAAAACTGGTTCGTGCCCAACAGCCCCGAAGGCTACAGTGATTCCGTCTCGTGGCTCATCACCAAGCCCGAGGCAAGAGCGCTCGCCGCGAAAGGCTACGCGCTCAAGGAGTAATCCCCACAGCCCCAGAGAAATCTTCTGATTTCTCTGGGGCTTCTTCATTTATAAAGCTGAAAGCTGGCAGGGTATACAAAAAGAGAGGCGCTTAAGCGCCTCTCTTTTTTCTTACACATACCACCCTCTAGAACCCTGAACGATTACGGCGCGAGGCGTTCCAGCGCCATGCTGCGAGCGCTACAAGAATAACTGCCGCCAGCACTCCCCACGTGCGAGTCGTAAGGCCGAGGAAGAATGCTGCCTGTGTAAGGTCAGGCGTTTCGCCCTCTGTTTCTGTTCCTACAGTATTACCTTCAAGTGGCGTTGGGCTTACTGATGCCCCTGCAATTGCTCCTGCATCAGGTGACGCAGTTGCCGCTGCTGGAGCTGGCGTACGCACCGTAACTGCTACCGTGCTACCGCCAGTGAAAAGGTTTGCGTTCGTGCCATCAAGCATGAGTGTAGCGCCTGCTACTGCGATAGTTGCAGTGCCTGCCTGCTTTGCGCGAAAGGTTGCCGTACCTAATGCGCGAGGCGTGTTGAAGCCACCCGCGACACCGCCTGTTTTAATGAGTGCGCCTGTGGCGTTATCAATGGCATCATAGCCAGGTTGCGCTACGGGAAGCCATCCCGAAGCAAACGTGAAACCGGTTACTTCAAGAACTGCTGGATCAAACGAGACGTTTGCACGCGCTGTCGTAATGGTTGCGCCAGTTGGATTTGCGGTCACGGTAACGGTGAAGCGCTGCCCGGTAGATACCGCACGTGATGCTTGGCCAAGCGAGATCGTTGCCGCATGTGCGGAAGTCGCCACAGCCCCCACTAATACAACCGCGAGAACGAAAGAATAAAGATGTTTCATAAAGATTATACGCTCCAGTTAGTAAGCAAGAGATTAAAGTCGAAGATGTCTACCGTGCCGTCACCGGTGATATCGGCTGCACGGTTTGCTGGGTTCGGACCCCAGTTTGCCATCAAGAGGTTAAAGTCGAAGATGTCTACGCGACCATCACCGTTAATGTCGCCGCTACGTACTGCGTTGTTCGTCTGACCCGCAGTTGGCGTTGCGGTTGGAGTCGGTAATCCGCCACCCCCGCCTCCTCCACCTCCACCGCCCCCACCACCACCACCGGAAGGCGTGGGTGTTGGTGTGCTTGGTGCCGAAGAGCTAATGGTATACGAAAATGTAACCACCGTAGATGAAGCGCCGCCGCTATAGCATGCGATTGCCTTAAGCGTTGTGTTGCCACTAATACCAACAATGCCCGACGCGCCAGTGATAAGCGTGCCCGTGCTACACGTTGGCACTGTGCCGTCATCGGTGTAGCGAATGCTCTGTGCGCCAGATGCGCTCAAGGTCACACTTTGAGTCCCTATATAGCTTCCCGTGCTTGGGCTTGCTGTTGGTTCATTCACGAGCGTGCCGCCAATAGATTGACTCGTGACTGTATTTGGTTGATTGACCGTCCCCGTTACTTCCGACGCAAGTACTCCGGCGGGAACCGCCAGGAGTACTGCGAGGATAAGAGAAGAAGTGATACGCATAGAGGTTAGAGACTTTGAATACCGTAGTCCGCGGAGTAGACGCCTCCTGCGGAGCCAGTCGGGATTTTAGCTTCCACGATAATGCGAATCTGGCGACCAGCAGTGTTTGCATCCAAGTCACCCGTCATGGTCATGGCGCCAGCGTAGGTGCCTGCCGCCGATACGGTGATAGCCGCACCGCTCGTTGCCGCATTTGATGACTCGGCGCTGTAGTAGCGGATATTACTTGCCGCGACGATCGTGTTCGTGCCACTCACGAAATTACTGAATTGCATGGAGACACTCGCCTCAAGCGTTGGCACGGTTACATCGAAGAACCATTTCCAACCACTCGCATAGGTATCGTTCGCAATAGCGAAGGCACGAGAAGGGTCAGAGCTAATATTCGTCACCTCAAGCGCCGCTGCACCTTCTGCTTCAGTGATAATACGAGAGTTGCTGGTTCCGCTCACATTACCCGCCGCATCTGTGGCGGTGACGGTAAATGTATTCGCTACGTTCTGCGTCAGTGGGGCGATGAACGACCAACTAGTAACACCTGTGGGCAGCGTGAGCGAACCAACCACTACACCGCCACGATAGATCGTGATGATGCGTGCGCCATCAGTTGGAAGATCTGCGCCTGCAGTGCCACTCAACGTGTACGATGTCGCGTCTACTGAAGTATCGGCGCCACTAATCATTGGCGTTGCCGGAGCTGTTGTATCTCCAACAGTTGCTGCTTCGGTGATAGTGACTGTACTCGACGCTGTGCTGGTGTTGCCGACAACGTCCGAAGCCGTGGCAGAGAAGACGTTTGTCGTCCCCTGCGTCAGCGCAGTAAGGAATGACCACGTAGTCTGTCCTGCTGGTACTACCGTGGAACCAACGAGTGTTGCTCCATTAAGAATGCGGATCGTGCGAGCACCCCCGTCATCAGTCACCGTTCCCGCAAGGGTGTAGGTGTCTGCATCTACCGTTGCGGCGCCCGTGGTAAACACCGGAACTGCTGGTGCCGTGGTGTCGGGAGCTGTCGCCGATTCAGTGATCGTGACGGAGCTTGATGCTGCGCTTTCATTGCCGCTTACATCTGTCGACGTTGCAGAGAATGCATTCGTCGTACTCTGGAGTAATGGCGATACGAATGACCAGGCAGTCTCACCTGCAGAGAGTGATAAAGATCCTACAACCGTTCCATTGCGACGGATAGTGATCACGCGCACGCCGTCACTTGGGAGATCAGCGCCCGATGTACCCGTAATGGTATAGGAATCCGCATCAACGGTAATCGCGCCCGTAGTAATGACCGGAGTTGCTGGATCTGTCACGTCACCAATAGTAGCTGCTTCAGTAATGGTGATTGTGCTCGATGCACCACTCGTGTTGCCAGCGACATCTGATGCGGTTGCGGAAAATACATTAGCCGTATTCTGCGTCAACGCTGTGATGAGAGACCAGCTTGTCTGTCCGGCAGGTACAACCGTAGAACCAACGAGAGTCGCTCCGTTGTAGAGCTGGACAGTTCGTGCACCGCCATCGTTAGTCACTGTGCCCGCAAGGGTGTAGGTGTCTGCGTCAGTTGTTGCTACGCCTGTAGTGAACACTGGGACTGCTGGAGCGGTAGTATCAGCAACCGCAACTGTCGTAAAGGTGTTGTCGGTTGAGGTTACAGAGTTGGTAAGCGCGTCTGCTGATGTCACGCGGAAGTGATATTCCGTTCCTGATGCCAAGCCAGAGATGGCAACCGAGTGGCTCGTTGCATTTGCGGTTATATCTACCGCGCTGGAAGAACCATAACTAGATGTGGTGCCATACTCCACGTTTGATGTAGCGTTTTCATCGGTCGTCCACGTAATCGTGACGCCCGTGGTTGTGATGCTCGTCGCCTGGACGTTACTAATCACTGGAGCATCGACATCAGTGCTGGCATTGTTCGTAATAACCACCGCGGCACTTGCGGCACTTGAATTACCAGAGGCATCGGTCGATGTTGCTGTGATGCTGTTGCCCGTATCAAGCGAGAGGCCAACTACTACTGACCAACTTGTTTGACCAATAGGAAGCGTTACCTGGCCTGCGAGCGTTGCACCGTTGTAGACGCGAATCACGCGTTCAGAATCAGAAGGTGTATCCGCTGCCGCTGTTCCTAAAATCGTATATGTGCTTGCGGTTGTTGTCGCCACACCAGTGGTAATCGCTGGCACTGGAGGAGCAACGATATCGCTGGAATCAGCAACCGTAGTGAACTCGTACGAAGCCTTCGTAGTTGCGTCGAGCGCCGTTGCAAGCGCATTGCCAACGATGTCTTGCACTCCCGTAGAAACTGCGACGTAGTACTGTGTTGCAAAACTCAAGTTGCTCGTTGGCATAATGTGAGCAACCTTATTGCCTTCAATCAGGGAGATAGAAGCTGGGATCACAGAGTCGTCGCTGTATTTGCGAAGCTCAATGGTTGTTGAGCTAATGGTTGATTCCATCATCTCTTCGTTGAACGTTACGGCGATGGAAGTGCTAATACCAACATTGGTTGCATTATCGGCAGGAGAGATGCTCACCACTGTTGGAGCAGTAACATCTGCTGAAGATGCTTCGGTGGTGAATTCCTGACTTACTGCGGTGGTATATGCGGTGACATCATTTCCTGCCGCATCTTTGGCACCAGAGACCCAGATATAGTAGTTCGTGCTGTAATCCAATGCGGAGCTTGGGTTCAAGGTTGCAACAAGGCGGCTATCGCTCAACGTTACCACTACACCGGTCACATCAACATCACCCGCAACCAGCTTCAACTTCACAGTGTTGGAGTTTACCGTTGATGGATCCATGACTTCCGAAAATGTCACCGTTGGAGAGACTGCTACCGAAACGCCTGTTGCGTTATCTGCTGGTGTCTGCCCTGTTACTGTCGGCACCGTGGTGTCTGGCTGAAGCGTGGTGAAGACAATTGCTTCCCATTGGCCAGTATTTCCACCTGCGTCCTGACAGCGCACATAGTAGGTATGCTGTGCCCCCGCGAGAAGACCCGAAAGTGCGTGCGAGTGACTTGTACCGCCCGTTGTGCCCATAGCAAGCATGGCACTATATACCGTGTTCACATTTGAATAACGGCACGTTGCAGTCTCATCCGTCGTTGCGGTGAGTGTTGCCGCTGTCGTGGTCACACCCGTTGCGCTTGCCGCGGTAATCACTGGGCCGGCGTTATCGATAGAACGCGTGTTGTTCGTTGCAGTTGCGTTCGCGTTACCCGCGAGGTCGGTCGCGGTAATCGTAACAGTTGCTGTGCCTTCCTCATCTTGTGCACCAGGAGTCTGCCAGTTGTAGGTCCACACCGTGTTTGAGGTCTTCGTCATGTTTACGGTTGCCGTGTCACCATCACCAGCAGTCGTAATTGTAATAGTTGGCTTACCAACCAAAGGTTCGTGGATTGCTTCGCTGAAGGTTGCAGTAATCACCACACCCTCAAACCAGCCGTAGGCTGCTTTATTTGGTGAATAGGTCAGAGCAACAGTTGGAGCAACAACATCGCCCGTGTTTGCTGTAGTACCCACTACTTCAGCACTTGAAAGGTAGTTGAGCGCGGCGTCGCGGATTTTACTTGCCGCTGGCGTTACGGCGATCACGTCTCCATTGCGAAGGTAGGTTGCAGTATCAGTGGCGCTTTCAGCAAGCGTAATAGTGAGCGCGCTTCCCGAATACGAGAAGTTCGCACCCGTAAGGTTAAGTGCTGTGCCATCTGGGCTTTCGATTGCCGAAAATTCATTTGTAGACCACGTACCGTCATGTGCAATCACCGGTTCGCTAAAGGTGATCACAATAGTATCGTTCGCGCCCTGAATAGTTGCACCGACGATATTCCCAGCTGGGAGTGTTGGGATCACCGTATCCTTCAAGGCCGTGTCCGTACCTGCGGCGCTCGTGTTGCCAGCCGCATCTGTTTGCGTGATGCTCAAGGTGAGATCGAGATCATCATCAAGCGAAGAAACGTTAATGCCAGAGATAGAGATAGCACCAAGTCCATCAACAGTTCCTACGCCCGTTACTGCCGGCGTCAACGCGTTATCGTCATTAATAGACCATGCGAGTGAGGCATTCGCTTCGCCAGTGCCCGTGATAGTCACCGCCGTTACGTTGCCAGCATTGATTGGGTCGAGGAGTGTTGGGATTGGAGCCGCTGGCGTGTTCGCGTCCACTGCAACCGTGTTTGCGGTCACGGTGGTATACGCCACATTCACGTTCCCTGCCGCATCCACGAGCGCAACGCTCGCGGGCACCGTTCCTGAAGCGCGGTCAGTGTTGCCCTCTACAATTGTGTAGGTTGCTGTGTACGTACCAGCGCCTGCATCGTTATACGCAGTCACCGCAACACCGTTCACCGTTACTGCGCTTGCCGTATATCCCGCCGCATCTGCGGTGATTGTGATGGTAACAGCATCGCCAACGCCATGGAGGCCGTTTGGAGACAGTACAATCGCACTCACCACTGGCTCTGTGGTATCCACTATAATTGCTGCGTTTGCCGCAAGGTTGGAACCGGGCACAAAGCTTGCCATCGCATTACTGGCAAGATCTGCTGCGGTGCCCGTGATGCCGGTGGTCGTAAGGTCTGCACTGTTCTCGCCATCAGCGATCGTGTAGTTGCATGAGCCACTCGTTGCGCTCGTGACTGCAAAAGAACACGAGCCGGTCGTGTCGAGGGTCACAATGAAGTTTACTGAAGACGTGATCGCCTCTGAGAAGTTAACCGTGATGTTAATGACATCTGGGTTGTTATATGAGCCATTCGACGTTGTTGACGTCACCGATGTGATAACAGGATCGACATTATCTGTCGGCGTTATTGTCTGCCCGAGAGGCGAAATATTCCCCACCGAATCCTGCACACCATTCCCAAGGGCACTCATCGTAATCAACAGTGTATCACCAGTGCCAAATGCAGAGGTCGTGAGCGTAATCACCCCAGCAAGTTCTGAAGTTCCAGAAACGGTTACGCCAGCAACGGTAAAGTCAGAAGCGGCATCCGTTGTTCCGTTGAGATCCTCGCTGAACGTGACGTTGACAGTTGTCGTTGACGTGGTTTCCGCAGAGATCATCACCGGGCTAGCGCCATCAGTCTCCGCTTCATCGCCATTAGCAACCGATGCGAGAAGGTTGCCTGCAAGGTCAGCACCGCTTCCTGCCGTATACGTCACCTGCTTTACGTCCGTACCTACAATTTCCGGAGCAATCGTAACGTCAAATGTGTTGTCATCTGCCGTTCCTGTGGTAATCCCCGTTGCCGCCGAGCCGCCGATCGTGAAATTGCCAGCAGAGAACGTTGAGCCATCAACGGCCGCATCAAATACGATCGTTGCTGTGTCTACCGAACCATTTCCGTTTGCATCTTTTGTAGTAATGCTGGAAATCGTCGGGATCGTTTCGTCATAAGTAACTGAAGAGCTGTTCGTTGTTGCAGTAACAGCTGCTGCAGCCGCATTTCCGTTCACGTCAGAGAATGTAACCGAGAAAGGCACTACGCCTTCCGCTTCTGTGCCAGCAAACGTGTAGGTAGCTGTCCAGTTCGTTGGGCCACCGGCTACAAGCGCGGGATTGCCAGCGATGGTGACCGTCGGCGCACCAATACTCTCACTAGAGGTAAATGTAAGCGTGGCTACCGAACCAGTCTGCGCAAACGCCGTATTTACATGGTTTGAGGCGATAGAAACGCTGGTAAGCGTTGGACGGGTTCCGTCAATCGTAACCGTAACATCGGAACCACTCTGTGCGGCACTTACATTACGCGCATCCGCATGATCCCCCATAGTCACACCAGAAATTTGAAGTGCGGAACTTTGGTCAGCACTTCCCGAAGCGACGGTATATGTTGCCGTATATGTAACACCGGAATCTAGCGTAACCCACGGTGTAAGAGCTGTTCCGTTGTATGAACCAGTAACAAGAGCGGCAGGTTCCGTCGTCGTTGCCGAAGCAGTAAAGGTAATCGAATCGCCAATCTGTAAAACGCCAGCCGGTGCTCCATCCGTTACAGATGAGGTGATGGTGTTCAATACTGGAGCTGTGTTGTCGATCTCAAAAGCTCCAGAGAAGCCGATAGGAGCTGCCTGCCCTGCGCGCCGCATAATGATTGAATACCCCGTATCATCCGTTGTCGGCCCCGCAAGTGTAGTTGCGGTGTTCCAACTATACACACCATCATTTGTCTCACTAAGAGCGATAGTGGTCTCATTGTTTAAAGAGTCTCGCAGAAAAATATCAACGGTTTCCGGATCTGCCAAGGGGAGTGTCGTCCACGTGATATTGTGTGTACCACTCCAAATTTCACCACCAGCTGGCGAGCCAACCGTAATGCCAGCAATCACCGCTTGCGCTGGAGCCAAAGGTACAAAAAAGCCGCCAAGGAGCATGAGGGCGGCGAGAACAGCAGCGCTGCGCGATCGCAACGTGCGAGGGGTAGTGACATTCGTGCGTGACAACATAAGTTCCGAATACAAACCCGTGCGATAAACGATGCGTGCAACGGAATAGCATGCACCGCCACCTCAAAGGCGTTCATTAGTATTCCATCCTGTCTACTCTTTTATGTTTTCACTGTCAATGAATAGCGCGAAAGCCCAGCAAAAAAGGAAAACCGGGCCTCTCTGGACCCGGTTGTCAGCCTCACTATGAGGCAGGTTGCGCCGCCGCGAATTCGGCGGCATGCGCCCACAGCACTCCGCAGAAGGGGCACGCGCGAGCGTCGCCCTGCAGGCAATTCTCGCACTTGCTCCCGCTACACCGCGAACAGGAATACAGAAGGACTCCATCTTCCCCGCAGTGTGTACAGTTGCCCGCGTGCGTATGGGCGACTACCTTCTCGCTGGCCATCAGATCACCTCCTCTTCATGTATCTCGATTGGCCCTATCACTATACCACAAAACTAAGAATTCGTGAAGATTCTCGTTTTGCGCTCTACGATCTCCTCTACCGCCGCGGCGGCATCAGCAAGATATTTATACGGCGTTGTTTCGTCTGGGTTCTCCGCGAGTTCTTCTTTCAGTTCTTTCTGATATGCAACCCGCAGTTCAGTATTAAAATGTACGTTCGAAACGCCCGCCGCTATCGCCGCTTTTATCTGCTCGTCAGGCAGTCCAGAAGCTCCATGGAGCACGTAAAACGGTTGTGGTGCAGCGGCAATAATGCGGGAAAAATGCTCAATATCAAGTTTTTCTTCTTGTTTGGTTACAATCCCGTGGATATTCCCAAACACTACAGCTAGGCGATCTACACCCGTTTTCGCTATAAAATCGGCCGCTTGCGCAGGTTGTGTATAGTCTTCTGCGCTAATAGAAATCTCCTCCTGTACCTGTGAAGCACCCTTAAGATAGCCGAGTTCCCCTTCTACGGTCACGGGACGCCCACACGCACGCGCATGCGCCACGACTGCCTGCACCGCCGCAACGTTCTCTTCATAGGAAAGGCGCGAGGTATCAATGATCACTGAATCATAGCCTGCATCAATAGCCATAGTGCACCGCTCTACGCTCTTGAAGTGATCGGCGTTTAAAAAGATGGGGAATGAAAGCTCTTTCTCCAGTGCGCGCACCAGCGCAACTGCTTCGGTAATGCCAATAAAATCAGCTTCCTTTTCTGATGTTCCTACCATCACGCACGAAGCGCCCGCTCTGCGCGCACCCACAACAATAGCGCGCAACACATCTGCGGTCGCAAAGTTAAAATGGCCGATGGCCTGCTGGCGCCCTCGCGCCTCGCGCATGTAGTCGTTGAGATGCATGCCTATACTTCTACAGAACCTTTAATAATATTCTCCGTAAAGAGCTCATTCATTTTCTCGCGGCCGATATATTCACTAAAGAAACGGTTCCACAACGCCTCCTGATGATGATACGAATAGCGCATCATGCCTTTCACCACCGAAGACATCACTAAATCGATGAGGTTAAAACTTACAAACTTTTCATTCCCCGCAGAATCTTTAAAGAAATCCCCCACGGCATCGAGACCAGTCCAGTATCCGAGATCAAACGCTTCCTTTCCAAGCGCTCGCCCAACCTGGCCCAAGTCCTCACCTACTTTATACCAATGCTCTGCTTCTGGGTTAATGTGTGGTTCGCCCAAGCGCGGATCTGCTTCGGAATCTTTCGCGAGATACCGCTGGATGACACGCCACACCGCCTTTTTACCTTCGCTCGGCGCTGGGAGCGGCCCTTCAGACACATCACCGCGGAGCAGTGACTGTAGTTTTGTAACGAAATCAGCGTCTTTCATGTAGGTACGAAAACGCTCGGTGTAAAACGGCACTTCGTGCAGATAGTGCATGAGAAGCGTAAACAAACGCAGTGTTTCACCCTGCGTATCAATCTTGAGCGGGATCACGAAAATCACGCCATACTCCTTTAAGTGGCTTACGTTGTGGTACTTCTTCTCTAAAAATTTATCTGCGACGCCAAGCCATTTCGGGTCTAAGATTTTTACTTCAACTTCACGCTCTTCAAAATCTTCTGGTTTTAGCTCACTGTAGGCCAGGTCAAAAAACGCGTGCATCCAGCCGGTATCCTGCGTGAAGCGAAGTGCGCTCACCACAGACGCGAACCCCTCCTTTTCAACAAGAGTCGCAATGTCACTATAGCCAAAGTGTTTGATAAGGTTCTCTGGCTTATATTTTTCCAACAGAGACACCACGCGCTCGCGCTTGATAAACATGCCGCGGGGCGGTGTGTACACCTTTAGTGCTACTTCACACAGCTTGCCACACACCAGAGACATCTCCGCAAGGTTTGGCTTGTCCAAAAGCTCGTAAAGCTGGGAATCAAGCTGAGCAAGACGCTTAATCAACGCTCCGTAGACCGTATCTGCCGCATCCGTGCGTGACAGGCCATGCTCTGCAAGAATGCGATCTACGAGTGTTTGGTTCTGTGAAAGGATCGCATCGATTGCGCCCGTCTTTCCTGTTGCCGCACTTAATTCCGCATCTGCTTTTTCGATAACCGCCGGTGTCGTGTGTAGCAAGCGTGCAAGTTGTGTGTGAGATTCTGCCATATGCCCATTCTCGCTGAAACAGCTTAAAGTACAAGGCCCGTGTGTGGGTATATCAAACAATCCACACGCACTATTGCCCGATACGTAAGACTTTGATACCACGCCTCCTTAAGTAGCGATGAAGCGCTCGGCACCGCTCGAATGCGTAGGCGGACCGAGTACGGCAGTCCCGCAGCAAAGGTCCTGCACGGTGAGAGATCACCTGTAGGGCACGGAGGAACACAGTTATGTTCCGGCACGGCGAAGCGCGCGAGATGAAGTTCGAAGACGTGCGGCACTTCGTGGACAAGGCGAAGGTCCAGAAGGGCTAGCACCGCGGCTGAAGACGAAAAGATGTGGGGGCCACAAGCCCCCACATCCCCCTCCACTACCGTTCTTTACAGAATCACAGCGCGCCACACGGCGCACAACAAGGGGCCTCGCGGAAACGCTCGAGGCCTTTTTCATACCTAAAACTGCCTATTTTCCTTGCTTTTTTCGGCTATATTCGTGGTTGTTGACATATATAGTGGAAATGTGATAGTATATATACAGTTCCGTAAAAACCAATAGCGCGGGCCGGGCCACATTGGCCGCCCGCACACAAGAAAAACCCGTTGCGCAAAATCGCCCCGCTCGGCCGACCCCCTCGATGGGCTCGCGCGCCGACAAGGCACACGCGCAGCATGTCCGCTTGTAAGAGCGCTGGAAACGCCTTACGAGCAAGGAGAAGCGCTATGCACGCTCACTCCCCGCCCGTCGCGGGAACCCTGGAGAAGAAATTCAAGTTCGACTTCGACAAGGGCCTGGCCGGCGACAACGGCACCCTCCTGAAGTAGGGCGTCGGCGCCTCCGCTCGTAACCCCCCACTCCGCCATCGTTCCACGACGGGACGAAAGAGAGATCGGGGGGAACCGGCAACCACAGTCGGCGTAGAGCGTTTCCGAAGGCATTTCTGAAGGTGCCCAAGGAGAAGCCTACGCAGAGAAAGGACTAAGAACCGCCACCCACCGCAGCCCTGGCACGGCAGGCACCGCCCCCACACGGGGAGCGCGCCCAAGAGTGGGTTGACCAACAAGGGGCTCCGACACATCGGAGCCCCTCTTTTATTACTCCAAAACGCGGGAATTGACAGTTGTTATAAAAGACAGTATACTCTTTTTAGCACTTTTCATCCGTCATCCCCATCGCCCCCCCACGCAGGTTTCAGCAATCTTCGTGGGGCCAGCCCCTTTTGACTCCTAAAGGGCCGATTCGTGTGCATAGTCTTTCTCCAGGCAAAGGTGCACACGCCATGCAGCCGTCCGAAGGTCGGCAAAGAAGGAATCGAGAGAGCCCCCTCTCTTGAACGTCTCTGCATGGTCCCGCTGATGCGCAAAGCAAACGCATCAGACCTCCTTTCGCGGCGCTTGCCGCACGTCGCCGTTCGCCCCTCGTGTAATCCGGGATATCACGAGGGGCTTTTTCTTTTTATAAACTCGACACCTTCACGGGCACCAATGGCCACGGACCCCAATTCCCTTTCGTGAGGATGCCTTTCTTTGCACCGAATTCAGTAACTACCGATGATGCATTTGCAGTGCCAAACTGAATCGCTTTTGCGATATCTCCAGAGCGCGCATATTCACATACAAACCCAGAGCTGAAGGCATCACCCGCCCCCGTGCGCTCCACTACCGGCGATGCGGGCACGCTCGCTGTATATACTTTTTTCCCATCAGAGACAGAAACGCCGTTCGGCCCTTTCGTGAGTACAAAAATACCGTCGATGAGGCGATCCATAGTTTCAAAAATGTCTTTCTCGTTTTGATATGGGATGCCCAAAAAATCAGCAGCTTCTTCTTGATTCATAATCACCACGGAAAAGTGTTTCAGCAGTGGCTTAAGCTTTTCTAAACCATGCGCAAGCTCTTTTCCGCCCGGATTGATGGCGAGCTGGATCTTATTGTCACGCGCCCAGAGCGTCGTTGTTTCGAGAACTTCCCAGCTTCCGCCTAGACTACTTACAAATGCCCACGTAGATTGAAGGCGGTCGTAGGGAATACCCACGGTTGTGAAGTGTTGCCCCTCACCCTTGTAGGAAAGAATGGTGCGCTCTCCGTCTTCGTTTACGAGCACCACAGAATAAGCGGTCATGCCATCGTCGTGAGTCAGCACATATTTCGGATCCACGCCTTCTTTGCGCAACACATCAAGAATATCTCGGCCGTTCGCATCATGCCCCACCACGCCAATAAACGCCGTGTTCAAACCTTGACGCGCAAACGTAACTGCCGTGTTCGTTCCCCCACCACCAGAAGCGAGAACGATCTCGGGTACTTCAATTTTTGAGCCAAGACCAAATGCAAGCCCCCGCTTTTCGGGAAATGCGTCGTTCTGTATTATGAGCGGCGAACGAAGCTTTAGAAAAGTATCTTGTGTTGCGGATCCAAATACAATGATGTCGTACTGCATGATTAAGAAAAGTCTGAAAGTGCTTTAAGGGGATCCTCGCTATGCATAATATAACTACCGCATGCGGCTTCCGCGCATCCTGCTTCAGAAAGCGTTTTCACGGTTTCTGGCGTGACGCCACCATCAGCCATCAGCGGCATGTGCGTGTGCGCCTTATGGAATACGGCGATGCGCTCTACTACCTGCGGGAGAAACGGGGCTCCATATGTCCCGGGATGCACGGTCATAAACTGGACTCCCTGCGCATGCATCACCAGTTCTTCGTGTGTAGCGGTGTCGGTGTCAGGATTGAACGCAATCCACGGCCGCTTCCCTGATTCTACCACGCGAGCGATGAGCGCAGAGGATATATCTGTTGACTCTGCGTGCATGATGATGCGGTCCGTGCGCGTTGCGAGCCATGCGGCAAGAACATCACTCACGTGAGAGACCATGAGATGCACATCAATCGCAACGCCTTCGGGGATGCATGCGATCTCCTCAACGCCTCGCACAGTGTGCGTAGGAACCAGTGTGCCATCAGCGATATCAATGTGGATACGCTGGGTATGCCCCGCTACGTTGCCCCACAACTGCTGAAACTCTTCAGGGCTCTGCGCGAGAATGGCTGGGATAATAATCATGAAAGTTTCGCGATGCGTCGCACATGACGTGCATCGCCAGAAAATGGCGTTTCTAAAAAGGCCTGAACATACGTGATTGCCTCTTCTTGGGTCATACTATCTGCGCCAAGCGCGAGTGCGTTCACGTCGTCATCGGTGCGCATTTCTCGCACATGCTCGAGCGAGCGCGGCAAACCACAGCGGATATGTGGCGCACGGTTGAGTGCAATATCCATACCGACTCCCGTACCACAGAGGGCAATGATGCGATCATCTGTTCCCGCTTTTTCACGGGCGAGAATGGCGAAATCGGGATAATCATCATCTTTATTCAACTCTTTGGCGCCAAGATCTTCAAACGCAATATTCTGCTTGTGAAGCCACGCAGAAATCGCATCTTTCAATAAAAATCCACGATGATCTGCAATGAGATAGAGCATGGTTATGATTGCCGATTGAGATACTGAACCGCAGTAAGCGCTGCGATGCACCCCTGTCCAGCCGCAATGACAATCTGGTTAAACGGCACATTCGTCACGTCACCTGCCGCAAAAAGACCAGAAACGTTTGTAGCACAATGCGCATCAACAACAATCTGCCCGATAGCATCCTTTTCTACTTCAGAAGGAACAACTGAAGAATTCGGGATGTTGCCAATGTGCACAAAGACTCCTTCTACGTCGAGTACGTGCTCCACGCCTTCCGCATCTTTATATGCGAGGTGCTTTACAAATTGGTCTCCCTCAATACGTGTGGTGAGCGCATTATACAGTATGGTTACGTTCTGCTTCTTTTGCAGGTTCTCAATGAGCATCTGATCCCCCTTAAAAGCGGTGTTCTTATTGATAACGTACACATGCGATGCAATATCAGCGAGCATGAGGGCAGATTCAAGCGCGGAGTTCCCTCCACCAACAGTTGCGGTGATTTTGCCACTAAAAATGGGGCCATCACACGTGGTGCAATAGCTTACTCCCTTATTACGAAATTCCTTTTCTCCGGGCACTCCCAGCTCGCGAGGATGGACGCCCGTAGCTACAATCACCGCGCGAGATTGGAAAGAAAGCGCCTCGTCGCCTCGCTTGGCGCTTACGGTAAAAATACCATCGGTGCCCTTTACAATACTTTCAACCAGTACACCGTCTTCTGTAGGAGCCTTATAGAAATCAAGGTGATCCTTAAATTGCTTGGCGAGCGCAAAGCCATCGGTTTGTTGCACGCCGGGCCAGTTACCGACCTCGCCGGATGTTGCCACCTCGCCGCCAAATTCCTTTGCCACCACTACAAAGTTTAAACCGCGACGAGCCGCATAAATACCCGCAGTAATAGCCGCCGCCGAACCGCCAATAATCGTTAAATCTCGCATAGTAATGCCAGTATAGCATAGTGCTTAATATATCTTAAGAATACGAGATGTTGTTCTGGAGAGCCTCTCGGAGCCCGAACCGCTCGGACGAGCGAAGCTCGGGTGAGGGCGAGAGGGAGTGCTCTTGCTCGCAGGAAGCAAGAGACACGTGCTCGGAAGAACAATGTCTCGTATTCTTTTTTGTTGTCGCTGGCCCAGTTGTGCTATACTCGTTACCTATGCCAAAGATCACTATTTATTCAACCCCCTGGTGTGGCTACTGCAAGCAAGCAAAAGAGTATTTCCAAACAAAAGGATGGGAGTTTACTGAAAAAGACGTGCAGGCAGACACTGTCGCTCGCGAAGAGATGATCAACAAAACCGGCCAACTTGGCGTTCCGGTCATTGATGTCAATGGAAAGATAATCATCGGCTTTGATCGCCCGAAAATCGATCAATACGCCGCATCGTAACCCATGTCTCAAGAACCTAAACCACTTCCCTACACCTCTTTGGATGGAATTTCAGAAAAGACACTCGCGATCCACCACGATAAGCTGTATGCGGGATACGTTGCGAAGCTCAATGAAATTCTTCCTAAGTTTAAAGAGCTGCGTTTGGCGGGCAAGTTACAAGGAAATGCGACATATAGCGAACTTCGGGCCCTTAAGGACGCGGAAACATTTGCAACCAATGGAGTCTACCTACATGAGTGGTATTTTGATGGTCTCGGTGGTTCCGGGAACCCAGCCGAAGCACCAGAGCTCTCAAAAGCATTAACCGAAAAATGGGATTCAATCGAGGTAGCGATAAAATCTTTTTCGGAATGCGCGATGGCCGCGCGAGGCTGGGCCGTACTGGCATGGGATACAAAAGTTGGACGCCTCAAACAGTATAACGCTGATGCCCACAACCAGGGCGGCATCTGGGGCTGTTTGCCTATTATTGTGCTCGACGTCTACGAACACGCCTACTTCATCGACTACGGTTCAGATAAAGCAGCGTATATTGCAGCCTTCTGGAAAAACTTCAATTGGAAAGTTGCCGAGGAGCTCTACGTAAAAGCCCGCGACATCCGCCTATAAGCTTAGCGCCACGTGCTCAACCACATGCGCGCAGAGAATGTCTGCTCACTAAGGGGTAATCCATAGGTGATGGGCGCAAAATAGACAAATACGATACACGCAAGCACGCCAAGCGCCACGAGTGTGCGGCGCGATATGTTCGCCTTATCACACACATACCCCATCGCCAGAAGTGCGAAGAGTAACGCAGGGAAATAGTGGTACAAGAACATGACGCGCGAAATTCCCACAAACGGCAACAATGAAATGCCGTAGCCAGCCACAATAAAGAGTGCGGGAAATGTGCGCTGTTGGGGATCTCGTAACGTAAAGAAAAGGAATAAGATCGCCGTACTACTTCCCCACCACACGATAGGATTACCTACCAAATAAATCTTGTGCTGCTCGCCGGGACGGTCACTCGTCTGCTGATCGCTGTTCCAATAAAAAATACTGCGTGTCATGAGTGGCCACGAGTACCACGGGCTTCCGTAGGGATGCGTGGCAGTAAGGCGCGCGTTCGCACGATACATTTCGATATTGAGCTCAACAATGCTTGCCAGCATGCCCTTCGGTGTCAGCGTTGGGTCCTCTGATGCTGCGTTTCCTTGAAGGCGTGCCTGAAATTCACGGCTCATGAACGCATCGCCCGGGCCAGTATTCGGGAGGAGTGAAAGGTGCACCCAAAAGATAGCCGCGTAGAGCGCAACCGGAACAACAGTAAAGAATGAAAGATCCCGAAACGAAAGTGCACGTTCCTTGCTGGCAACCAGCACACCCTCCGCCTTCGCCCGCCATAGCTGGCTTCGGCGGACACAGTCCGCAAGAAGCGCGAGCAGTAAGAATGCGCCACCGGTCCATTTGATTGATGCGGCTAAGGCACCAAAGATACTCATGCCCACGATAAAGCGCCATTGTGTAGTCTGACGGAAACGAAGATACATGCAGAGCGTCAAGATGCCAAAGAGGAGCAAGAACGCATCTAAGAGGATAAACCGAGACTGCACCACCAGCGCGCTTTCAACCGCCGCGGCCACCCCCACAAGCGCGGCGTAGGGAGTGCGTATACCTAACAGGCGTGCGAGCCAAAAAAGCGCGAGCGGAATGAGTGTGCCCGCAAGCGTGGGAAGAAAACGAAGTGCTTTGTATGAATCGTCGGGATAGGCATCCCCAATATTGGCGAAGCCAAACTCTGGCTTAAAGCCAGCAAGCTTCCCGAATCCTGCGATGAGCAGCTTCCCCAGTGGTGGGTGAATGTCGAAGTAGTACTCACCTGTTGCATAGCCAGAGATGAATTTTCCAAAATGCACCTCATCAAATACGGTTTCATTCGGCGCCCCAAACATGAACCAATGCGTTGCAATGCTCAGGAGGGCAATGAGCGCGAGCGCGCGTTTGTCGGTTATCATGTAACGCATCATAGCGTGGAGTGCGTTCTGTATGCAAGAAAAAGGCCCGCGCCCACACAAGGTGGACACGGGCTGGTGGTGGAGCGCTACGCGGCGACCGGCTTTTCTTCCGCACGCGGAAGCTCGAAGATGAGATAGCGGCCGGGCCCCCAAGACGCGTTGTATTTCAAGTCCTGGAACCAGATCTCGCCAGACATGTGGCGATACATGATCATGAACAGAGAGTTGCTCAGCGGTTCCGAGGCGATGGTGTGGGATGGCTCCTGGTAGATGGGCCCCGTGTAGTTCTTGTGCGTCATGAGCGCAAGCGCGACCTCTGGCCTACAGGGGCGCAAGCCCAGGCGCACCGCACGCTCCAACACTTCCGCATATGAGCGCTGACTCATCCCACGACACCCCAGGCGCGTGCTGCCAACGAGCATGAGATCGCATGGCGTCGACTCGGTCGCGATCGGGATGGACTCGAGCGCCGAAAGAGCGGTGGCCAAGATGCAATCACCACGGCCCATGGCTTTCAGGGCGGCCCGATACTCTCCGAGGCTTTGGTATTCGCCCAGAGTGACGGTCATCCAGACCTCAGGCTTGAGCGTGATCTGAGGCAGCCTGAGTGCGGTGCGAACCGCATCCCGCGTCCAGCCATCGATCTCGTCCCAGGGCTTGTCCACTTCCATCAGATCCGTGAGGATGCCGGAGCTCTTCAGGTCCTGCAACCAGTCGCCACTCCTGTTGCGTCTCTCCAACGTCTCGAGGGCATCTCTGATCTGCTTACCGGAAACGTCTTTCGAAGGGTCCATAGGGACTCCTTATATCTACTCTCTTGTGAGGTAGCACGACATGCTAGCGGACCACCGCGGTGATAGTCATAGCCACAAATGTTCGGAAAAGCGCTTGTGGCTATGACTATCGCGTGGAGATATGGCAAAGAACTAATGGGCACAGGTATACAGGAAATAGAGAAAAACGGCAAGCTGTCACCCCTTTCCTTTTCCCTTGTTTTGCAATACAATTGGAAACCATCTATGTCAAGAAAGCGGCGCACCCCCACGAAAGGAACGTTCACTATTACAGCGCACGATCACCACTCCAAGGCGCGCGTTGGCATGCTCACAACGCCGCACGGCATCGTAGAAACCCCCGCGTACGTTATTGTGGGCACACGGGGCTTTGTACGCGCACTCAAGCCAACTGATATTGCAAAAACAAACACGCACCTCATCATCGCCAATGCCTACCACTTATGGGATGCCGCCCTCACTCGCCCATCAACAAAAAACAGTACATTCCTTACACGCTCACTCAAACAATCAATCCCCACCATGACGGACAGCGGCGGATTTCAAGTATTCTCCTTTGGGGCGGCGCGCGAACATAACGTAGGGAAAGTATTAGAGCGTCCTCGTCGAGCCGTAGGTGAAAAAAGTGCAGTGATTATTACGGAAGAGGGTGTCGCGTTTACAGATCCCACGGGTAAAGAGCGCACGTTAACACCCGAGCTCTCTATGCAGATTCAGGAAGCCATTGGTGCTGATATGATTTTTGCATTTGATGAATGCACATCGCCACTGCATAATCGCGTCCACACTCGCGACGCGATGCATCGCACCCATCGCTGGTTGCAGCGGTGTCTTACCGAAAAAATAACGCGCCCCCTCATGGAGCGTCAAATGATTTATGGCATTGTGCAGGGTGGACGTTTTCAAGATCTGCGCGCACAAAGCGCGCGACATGTAGGGAGCACTGCGGTTGATGGCATCGGCATTGGTGGCTCGTTTGGGAAAGAAGAAATGCGCGCGACACTCGACGCAATCATGCCACACCTCCCCGAAGAAAAGCCGCGACACCTGCTAGGTATCGGGCGCATCGAAGATATTTTTGATGCCGTTGCCGCCGGTGTTGATACATTCGATTGCGTCATCCCTACCCGCGAAGCACGTCATGGACGCATTTGGACAACGGATGGCCCTATCGATATCCGTTCTGCACGCTGGCGTGCGAGCACCGCACGCCTCTCACCTCGTTGCACCTGTCCTGCATGTGTCATAGGCACTACCCGCAGTACGCTCTGTGCACTATTCCGCCTTGATACCCACTTCCCCGCAACCGAAAGCCAGGCTCAGCGCCTGGCTACGATGCATAACATTTGGTTTTTCCAAAAGCTTGTTACGGATATGCGTACCGCAATTCGTAAAGGTACCTTTACGCAGTTTCAGAAGCGCTACCTGGCGCGCCTGCATCAGGGGCAGTCGTATCGTGCTCAGGCTTCTTCCCGCGAGCAATCCGCTCAGAGAACACGTAGTAGAACAAAATCTCTAAAATCCCGAACGTATTCACCACCAAAAGGGCGATGAACCACCACTTCGCACTGAGACGGGCGGCCTTCCAAAGCGCAAGGCCTTTCCATACAAATACCCACACAAACGCCGCTAGAATGATCCAATCAAAGGAGAAAGGAAAGCTTAAGAGGCTCTCGTAGGAGAATGGGTTTTGAGTCATATTTCCTAGTATATCACACTTATTCCTTTGACAAGAGGTCTAGCTCGTGGCGAATCTCAGCAAGAATATCGGCCGGAATAGGGATCGTATCGCGCACGGGGCTGACCCCAGGATAGCGCCACGCGGTGATGACCACCTTTCTCCCCCTCATGGAGTCTTGTCGATACATCACCCAGATCTCTGTTGGCTTTTTAGGAGTCCCCGCCTTCTGCATAACGCCTACCGCCCCCGGGACTACACTCTCTTCCATACGTGCAGGAGAACGCATCACCCGTTTCACGCGATCAGCCGAAAGCGCATAGTGCTGCATCTTGCGCACCACGTGTGCCGTCCATCGATATTTGGCATCATTTTTAGGAAGATTAAAACGCATACTACCACTCTACCCCTTTTACTCCCTTTTTTCCGTCTTGATAGGGATGTTTTATTTCTTTTATCTCACTCACAATATCAGCACGATCAATTAGTGATTGCGACGCATCGCGACCTGTGAGCATAAGATCCATGCCCTTGGGGAGCGCATCGACAAGAGCTTCAACTTCTGCGAGTTCAAGGAGTCCGAGCGCGAGCGCGTTGTGTACTTCATCTAAAATAAGCATGTCCCACGCACCGCTTTCCATTTCTGTGCGCGCGAGTGCAAGACCGGCGCGAGCGGCTTCAATATGTTCTTCACGCGGTAGCGTATCTCCTAAGATACCTACAAACCCCTTCCCTGTTTTTATGATTTTAAAATCGGGCGCAAGGCGTTGAAATGATTCGTCTTCACCCGAGCGCCATGGTCCTTTAATAAACTGCACCATGAGCACTTTGCGGCCATCGCCAACGGCGCGCAATGCCTGCCCCAGCGAGCTTGTGGTCTTGCCCTTTCCATTCCCCGTAATGAGCAAAATCATGTGCCGCAATCCTAGCATAGAGCCCACAAACGGTCACGAAAAAAGAAACGGCTCCGCCCACTATGAGTGGACGAGGCCTTCACGTACACCGGCGCAGGCTCTAGTCGTGGAACCCGCACATCAGAGCGGCGCGTTCTGCCGGAGTGAGCTTCGCGAGAGCCTTCTCTCGAAGCTTTGCCTCGGCTTCGGGGTTCTTGCTGATCTCGACGATCTGCGGAGTAAGAACGTAGCGGCCATCCGACAGCTTCAGAGCGAGCGTAGGCTTCACTTTACCGTCAGGACCCGAGTACCCGAGCCCGCTCGCGCCGAGTACCGCATCGTGATGCGTGAGGTGATACGAAGCAACGTAACTTCCTTCGTACGTTTCGGCAATCGCAGCGAAGATGGTGACAACTTCGGCAACCACTTGGTCGCCTTCAGCGAGTGGCTTCTTCTTCTCTTGGTCCATTTGAGCCTCCGCGCATGATGTACCACGATTTCAAAACACACGCAAGAATACATAGATGATCTAGATAATTAAAGAAATAACGTGCGATATTCCCCTGAAGACCATTCGGAGCCCGAGCGGGCAGGGTGTCTCCGTAAGGAGACGAGCGAGGGCGAGTGAGACCGCGCGGTCCCGCTGGGACCGCGACGGGAGTCGGAAGGGGGATGTCGCACGGATTTCGGGGGATTCTGCGCAACATAAAACACCCCTTGCGGGGTGCTTTATGACTAGTTCTTAGTAGGACGAGCGACGACCTCCACCGAAGCCACCTGCTCCGCCTGCGCGGGGTGGGCGTGCTTCCATAGGGCGTGCTTCGTTGACGGTGAGTGCGCGGCCATCGAGTTCCTTACCGTGCCACATTTCGATTGCCTTTGCAGCCTCGTCATCCGAGCTCATCTCCACGAAACCGAAGCCCTTGGAGCGGCCGGACATCTTATCGATGATGACTTGAGCTGAAGCAACTGTTCCAGATTGCGCGAACGCATCACGGAGAGTGCTGTCAGTCGTATCATACGACAAGTTACCTACATATAAACGCTTTGCCATACTGTGCGCGTTTTCCGATCGTCTTCTTCTTCAGAAGGCCTCAGAAAACACGAATTGTTTTTTATTACCGTAGGGTTGACCTTCTCGTCGAGCCCCCTACGTAATCGCAGGCTGCTACCGCGAGAGTTCCTACACAATCCCCAGTATATCACGAACGGCGACTTTACGCAAGCGCCTCTTTTTGGACGCGGCGGGCCTTATCGCGTTCTGTGCGAGAAAGATAGCGTTTTCGCATGCGAATACGCTCTGGGGTAAGCTCTAAAAGCTCATCATCTTCGATGAAATCAAGGGCCTGCTCCAAGCTCATCAGCACTGGAGGCGCCAGGATAGTAACCCCATCGGAGCTCTTCGAGCGCATGTTGGTAAGCTCTTTACCCTTTGTCACATTAATCTCTAAATCTTCACGGCGACTGTTGAGACCAACAATCATGCCTTCGTATACTTTTTCACCAGGGCCCACAAAGGTACTTCCGCGACCTTGCGCGACTTCGAGTCCAAAAGCGACCGCCTGTCCCGCTTCTGATGCGATAAGCACACCATTGCGATCGCGTGCGAGCGCTTCTCCTACTGGGCGAAATTCAGAGAACATTGTGTTCATTACGATCGTCCCCTTCGTAGCGGTCATCAAAATGTTACGCAAACCAAGGAAGGCACGCGTTGGCATGAGATACACCATACGGCTATAGCCGTTGTCGTGGTTGATAATGTTCGTCAGCTCTGCGCGACGCTTGCCGAATTCAGTAGTGATCGTGCCTACATACTCTTCAGGGACATCAACAGTAACCTCTTCTACAGGCTCCTTGAGCACGCCGTCCATTTCTTTAAAAATAACTTCTGGCTTTGACACCTGCATTTCGAAACCTTCACGACGAAGCGTCTCCAAAAATACTGAGAGGTGTAATTCTCCACGGCCCGAGAGTACATATTCACCATTTCCCAAAGGATTCAAACGCATACCTACGTTCGTTTCGAGCTCACGCTCAAGACGCTCACTGATCTGGCGAGATGTAACAAATTTCCCCTCCTGCCCCATGAACGGAGACGTGTTTGGGCCTAGGGTAATACGGAGGGTTGGCTCCTCAATAGCAATGCTGGGAAGTGGTTCTGGGTTGGATATGTCAGTGATAGTCCAACTGATGTGCGCTTCGGGAACACCGGTCACTGCAATGATATCTCCCGCGAAAGCTTCCGTTACCTCAGCTCGCTTGAGGCCTTGAAACACAAACACTTTTTCAATGGTGCTTACGTGCTGCTTACCTGTGGCGTCGATAATAGCGACGCGCTGGCCCGCACGGGCTGTGCCGCGAGCAAGGCGACCGATTGCATAGCGGCCTTGATACGTATCACGATCAAGTGCGGCAACCAGCATTTGCAGCGTGCCCGATACATCGGCTTTCGGAGCTGGGATGTGCGCGACGATTGCATCAAACAGGGGCACAAGGCTCCCTTCGCTTTGGCGTTCCTCTGCGGTTGGGACGTGATCCCACGCCTTACCCTCACGACCGATAGCATACACGATAGGAAAATCGAGGTGGGATTCGTTGTGTGCAAGCTGCAAGAACAGGTTCGTGGTTTCATCAATAGTACGAGGAATATCTGCGCCTGGTTTGTCGATTTTATTGACCACCACAATAACCTTTAAGCCAAGCTCGAGCGCTTTCTTTAATACAAACTTTGTCTGTGGCATGGGGCCTTCTTGCGCATCCACAAGAAGGATAGCGCCGTCTGCCATGTTCAGCGTGCGCTCTACTTCGCCTCCGAAATCAGCGTGGCCTGGAGTGTCTACAATATTAATTTTGGTATCACCGTACATGACGGCCGTGTTTTTGGCGAGAATAGTAATACCACGCTCACGCTCAAGCTCATTTGAATCCATAATGAGGTCTTGGCTCAACTCCTCTGCTTTTGCGTGGAAAGTGCCAGCCTGCTTAAGCAAAAAGTCCACGAGCGTCGTTTTGCCGTGGTCAACGTGTGCGATGATAGCGATGTTGCGAATTGGTTGCATTTCGAATAAAAAACCGCCGCGGGCGGGTCTTGCCAATACGAACTACAGTATACCATACTTCTTGAAAAAGACGAGGGGGCGTGTCCTATGCCCCCTCTCCTGAGCCTAACCCTTTCGGATCGCGTGCGTCAGTAGCCCAACCCCGCACACGAAACATGCAAGTGCAACCGTGTTGGAAAGTTGCAGGTCGCATGCGATGAACATGCCAAGGCTGAAGCACACGAGACCGAAGCCAAGAACGCCACGTCGCTTGTAGAGCGCAAGCTTCATATCCCCACCTCCGCGCGTCTAGTATGCCAGAAGTCTGCTAGAGCGCAACTTAGCTCTTTTTAATGTGATCCAGGGCGTACTGCCACGAGCCGCCTACCTTTTTCCCTGGGTTGAAGATATTGTGCGGGTCGAATATTTCTTTTGTGCGACGGAACAGCGCATAGACCTGCTTCCCATACATCTCTTCGACAAACGGCGTGCGGATAATGCCGTCGTTATGCTCTGCGGTAATAGAACCGCCAAACTCGCGCACCAACGTATACACCTTTGATGAAAGCTCTTGAATGGCAATTTGTGTTTTAGGATCTTGCAGCTTCATGAGAGGAATAATATGAAAATTGCCGTTTCCAATATGCCCCACCATTGAGTAGGTGAGTTGATAGGGCTCAAGCATTGCAGTGAGTTGTGGCAAAAAATCTGCGAGGCGTTCTGACGGAACAATAATATCATCGATAAAAGGCACCGTTTGTCGTCCACGGATGTGGTGACGTAGTAGATTAAAGCTCTCGCGCCGAATCGTCCAATATTTCTTTGCCTCGTTCGCACTCTGTGTCATGCGCGTGCGAATACCAAGGGAGCGCAGACTCTTTTCTGCAGCCTGTGCGGGTGCGAGTGCCTCTGCGTCGGTGTCACCAGAGAACTCAGCCAACACCACTAAGCGTGGCACGCCATGCGTAAGAAGCATCCACGCCTCCGGAATAAATTGGAGCCCCAGCGAAATAATATTGCGCGCACCTAAGAGCTGGACAAATTCCGGCATGAAGCGCAGCGCCAGCATAAACGTCTTATCATCATAGGATTCAAGGCTCTCTGGCGCATGCGCACGAAGCGCACCCACAACACCAGCCACGTCCGCGAGGTTGTCGATGAACGAAACGAGCAGTCGGCTAAACGGTTTTGGCTTTATGAGATCAAATGTTGTTTCGGTAATGATGCCCAGCGTCCCCTGAGCACCCACCAGCACTTTTGCGGGATTAAATGTTTCACCATCCCACACGCGCCACAGTTGATACCCTGAGGAATTTTTTGAAACCTTTGGACGTGCCTGCGCGATGAGATCTGCATTGTGCGTCACGAGCTCATACAGAGCACGGTAGAGATCGCCTTCAAAGTTTTTTTGCGTAAGCTTCTCCTGAAGCGCATCCCCCTTTATGGGACCAAGTTCATATTCGTTTCCATCAGAAAGCACAGCACGCACTGAATGCACGTAGTCTGCTGTTTGGCCATAGGTCAGACTCTTTTCTCCTCCTGCATTATTTGAAACCATACCTCCTATAGCACATAGCTCTCGCGATGCGGGATACGTTGGCATGATAAGTCCATGAGCCAATGTTACTTTTTCAAAGTCACGATAAAAAACCCCCGGCATTGCCGTTGCTTGATTGCCGCGCACCACGGGCGTGGCACGAAACCCTGGCTTCATATCAAGGACAATAGATGAAGAAAGGGGTCCGCCGCTCATGCACGTTCCTGCGGCTCGAGCGGTCAAAGAAACTCCTGCATGCTCCCGTGCATACTGCACCAGCTTTTGTACATCAGCGCTATCGCTCGGAGCTACAACAACCTCGGGCATCACTTGAAAAATACTCGCATCGCGACTTGCGATTTCACGAGATTCAGTATCAGTGGCAACGGTACCGCGCACAAGTGAACGGAGGTCTTCAGCGAGCATGGGAAGAATCTTGCCGCCAAGGACGGACAGTCGCTCCCGCGACTACCATACTTGCCGCAACAAGTACAAGATTTTTTATAACAAATTCCCCTTCGACAGTCAGCGCAAAGAGTGACTCGCGCATAAACAGCGCTGGAGCAGATGCGAGGGCGATAAATGTTCCCAACATCTCTATCCAAAGCAACGCGAACACGAATCGCAACGCACGCTTGGTGAGTAAACCAATCCCCACAACAATTTCAAAGAGGCCGAGAATGACCAAAAACTGCTCTAACGGAAGGAGTGTGTATGCGCTCTGTACCACATATCCAACAGGAGACATACCAAGAACCTTTAAGAGGCCGAACCATAGAAACACGATACCGAGAGATATTCGCAGCAGAGACACGCCGTAGCGTTGGAGCCACTGCAGAATTTGCGCATCAATAGATTGCAGGAAGGCGTTATGCATGCGGTTGCGTAGGCGACTCTGTGTCATTCTCGTCGGGCGCGTCTTTCTTCTCCTCCAGTGCATGGGGCACTGATGGAGCGCGTGGTTCGCGTTGCAATACAATAATACCCACCACAATAAAGAGTACCGGCCAGATCACCGACCACTGAAACCATGCGAGTGAAAAGAACTCACGCAAGAAGGCAAGCGCACCCAAGGCGATGAACCCAACGCCTAAGAGCGTGCGGCGCTTGAGAATTTCCCGCTCACGCGCGCGCAAACGATCTGCAACGTCTTGAGCCCCAGAGCGCACTTCTTCAACAAAAGCGTGGACACGATCTTTCAAGGGCTCGCCCATACCGTGTTCTGCGTCTTGGAGTGGCAAGATGAACATGAGCGCAAGATAGAGCAAGACGGTAAACCCAAAATCACCCACAACTGCGAGGATAATGAAGAGGAGGCGGATAAAAACAGGATCGAGATCAAAATACTCGCCCAACCCGCCCGCGACTCCACCGAATATTTTATTGACTCGCGACCGACGTAATGGTTGATGATTACTCATATTAAGATGCTATTGTGCGTTTGAGCCAAATGGCGCGGTACCATACCATCGCGATACCACCGAATACCGCGCACCGCATTGCCAATTGCGCCAGCCCGCCAAGCACTGGGATAAAGCCGATAACGCCTATAGTGAGTATACCAAGAGGAATAGTGTACCACGCGATTGCGCCAAGAGGTTCTTTCCTTATGAGGTGCATGACAATAGTCCCCCATGCGACGGGAGCGAGTAATGACGTGACGACCCAGAAGAGCGCGTACATAAGTACCGCCATAACACTTATCGGAAGGCCGACAAGGATGATGGCGCACAAAAGGGCACCCAATGGAATGAGAACAATGGCTCCGATGCCACGCACCACAGACCAACCCTTGCCCGCGAACGTTGCGTGCAGAATATCATGAGTGATGCGCGGAAATACATAAACAAATGCGTACGCCGCCACAAGCCACATGAGTACCTTCAGCGCTATGAGAGCGCCGAAAAGCGCGCCCGCAAGCGCGACAACTGTTTTCTCATCGGGAAGCGCGGCGGCACTGCGAGTATAGATCACCTCTTGTGCTAAGCGCGCGGACGGGTCAACCTCCGCAGGGCGAGGGCCGCGATACTCGATGCGTTGCCCAAGCACCGCACCCGCACCTATAGCAAAACGATCAGCCCTCACAAACACCGGTCCATCAATAATGCCATTCACGGTCATATTCCCTCCTGTCATACGAAGACCGCCCATCACGCGGCCGTCGATGGTAATCGATCCTCCGGCCGCAAGCACGCTCCCAGAAATAGTTGCATCGCGTGCAATGTGTACCTGTCCACCAGCGATAGCAAGGTCACCCTTCACTACTCCCGTGATAACGGTCGTGCCCCCAAGAATGCGGATGTCATCGCCGACCGTTCCTGCGATTGTGACGGTGCCGCCAGCAGCAAGCACATCATCACGAACAGCGCCGCCAATACTTACCGTACCGCCGACAACCGAAACATCACCGTTCACCGTCGCGCTCACGCTCACCGTACCGCCGACTCCATATACATCTTCATTCACTGGCTGAAGTGGCGCAAGAACATATGACTCGCCAGCTCCTATTGTGGCAGCTATTGCAGAGTACGGGACGAAAAGAATCGCGAGAGCGCTTACGAAGATAAAAAATCGTTTCATATACCACCCATTGTACGCCACGAAACGGCGCAACTCAATACACAGCCTAGGCCTCAGTCCTCAGATGACGATAGTGTTGACTCCACACCGCAAGCCAAACACCAAAAAGAAGCGAGGAGGTGAGCGCTGATCCCATGCAGTAGATGCAAATAGCGTCGATGATAAAAAGCTGAAGCACAATAAGATAGAGCGTAAACACCATGCCTATAGGGGTTACAAAGAGCGCAACAGAGAGCGGCGCCGATGTTCTCTTATGGAAGCTGACGAGTGCAGAAATCACAAAAAACGCGTAGTAGAACGCACCGAGTAAGGCAACGGGGATCGGCCCGATAGCCGCGTAGGCACTCGAAGTTACCGTTTCACAGCCCTCAAGAATACTGCAGGGCGGAACTCGGTTTATAAAGTGCATCAGTGTAAGGTAGAACGCATCGAGAAAACCGAGAAAGGCGATAATGATTACGGAGCCGACAATAGCGCGCGAAACCGTTGGCGCCTTTTCTGCATATGCGTGATAGGTACGAATGATGTTATTCATAACGAAGTGCTTCCATGGGACTCTTGAGTGCAGCCTGGCGTGCGGGGAAGAGGCCGAAGATAAGACCGATGCCAGCTGAAACAAGTACGCCCATTACCATACCTGAAACTGGCAAGATAAATGGCATAGCAATGCCTGCGAATGTCCGCGCCGCAAACGCAGCAAAATAACTCAGTGAGAGGCCAATAGCAATGCCGAGAATGCCCCCTGCAACCGTAAGAATAACTGCTTCGGTCAAGAATTGTAAGAGAATGTCATTGTTCTTTGCGCCAAGAGCTTTGCGTAGACCAATTTCACGCGTGCGCTCCGTCACGGAGACGAGCATGATGTTCATAATCCCCACGCCACCCACCACCAGAGAGATGCCGGCAACAGATGCGAGCAATAGCGTGAGAACGCTCGTAATGGTGCTGAATGTATCTGCGATCTCCGTTGGTGTTTGCACAAAGAAATCATCTTTTTCAGGGTCAGTAATATTGTGCATGTCCCGCAACGTTGCTTCGATGTCCTTCACCACCGCATCCATTGTTTCAGGGCTCGAAGCGGTCACGGCGATGCGTTGGATGTACGAAAAACCAAGGATATATGTTTGCGCGGTTGTATAGGGCATGACAATCGCGTCATCAAAATCAACAAATGGAGATTGCCCCTTATCTCCCAGCACACCAATCACTCGCACCGATGAATCTTTCAGTTTTATTTTTTCACCAATGGCTGTAGACGACCCAAAGAGCTCTTTGGCAACATCTTTCCCGATAACTGCAATTTGAGAACGCTCACGAACATCGTAATCATCAAACATCATGCCCGCAGAAAGATCGAGGTTATAGAGCGGCACGAGAGCATCTGTCCCGCCAAGAACAGTTGCGGTGAATGCTTCTGAGCCATACGAGGCAACTGCGGGACCAAACACAAATGGCACCACACGAGTTGCGTCAGGAACATTTGATTTCTTACGTAAGGCTTCGAGATCACGCTCTTTCAGCGAGTCGTCGAGAATGGTAAAGCCAAATCCATTTGGCCCACTCGGCTCACGACCAGGGATCACAAACACGTTTTGAGCGCCCAAGCCCTGCACTTCACCAAGAATAAGTCCTTCGGCGCTCTGCCCGATAGAGGTAACAAGCGTTATGGATGAGATACCGATCACGATACCTAAAATAGTTAAAAAGGAGCGCGACTTGTGTGTCGAGAGCCCCCGAAGCGCCATAGATAGTGTGTCGTGAAGAAGCATAAAATTACTTTTCAAATCCTTGCTCGGCGATAATGCGTCGTTTATCGATAACGCGATCTTCTTCAATCATACCGTCGCGAATGGATACCATGCGTTTTGCCGCCATCGCCACATATGATTCATGTGTGACCAGCACAATAGTGTTGCCCTGGTCATTGAGATCTTGCAAGAAGCGCATGATCACTTCACCTGAACGAGAATCTAAGCTGCCCGTTGGTTCATCGGCAAAAATAACGCGAGGAGAATTGACAAGCGCGCGTGCGATTGCAACGCGTTGCTTCTGACCTCCAGACAGTTTTGCGGCTGCAAAATCGGAACGATTCGTAAGCCCCACTAAATCCACCATCGCCTGAGCGCGCTGGGTTCGCACGGGCTCAGGAACACCAGCATAGATGAGTGGCATTTTTACATTTTCAAGAACTGACTGGCGTGGCATGAGATTAAATGCCTGAAATACAAAGCCCAGCATTTCGTTGCGCACCTGCGCAAGCTCTCCGTCAGAAAACGAAGTGAGGTTCTTACCCGCCAAGCGGTACGTCCCTTTGGTAGGGCGATCAAGACACCCCAGGATCTGAAGCAACGTTGACTTTCCAGAGCCAGAGGGGCCAACAATTGCCACAAACTCCCCCTCCTTAATAGTGAGATCAACGCTTGCCAAACCGACCGTTGTTACATCTTGTTCACGGTACTCTTTTCCAAGACCACGAACTTCGATGATAGGTGTTGCCATGCCTTTAATCAGTCACGATCACATCACCTTCTTCAAGGCCAGAGAGAACTTCTGTGCGGCCGTCGGAGCCGCGAAGTCCTGTTTCTATAGCCACCTCAAATATGCTCGCTCCTGCTCGCTCCTCAAAGAGAGGCAGCGACGCAAAGCGCTCGGGAAGATCTCCCGTGACGCGCACACGAACCAGTTTTTTGCCTTCTTTCGTAATAATATCGCGCGTAGGAACGAAGAGCACTCCTGTGCGCGCATCGGTTTGAATGTCTATGTCCGCCGTTAATCCAGGCAAGATATCATCATGCTGTTCGTCAAATTGGAGTGTCACGCGATATGTTGCGACACTCTCCTGCACTTGCGCTGCGGGATCGATGTGCACGACATGCGCAGGAATTTGGCGCTCTTGGCCGTATGCGTCGAGTACCACGCGCGCAACATCTCCGATTTGTACTTTCGTAATATCAGCCTCTGAAATGGCGGCCTCTATTTCAAATCGCGCGTCACTAATCAGCGATACTGCAGATGTTTGTGGCTGAACAATTTGTCCACGCTCTACATCTACCGAAGTAATCGTACCTGCAAAGGGAGCGGTAAGTGTAAACTTACTCAATTGCGCTTCAACGAGCGCGAGATTCGCTTGTGCCTGCTCAAGCTGTGCTCGTGCGACTTGCACGTCAAAAGATTCTGCCGGAGCCTCTCCCTGCGCAAGGCGCGTGCGCGCATCACGCACCGTATTCTCTGCCGTCACCACTGATTGGCGTTGCGTTGTCACAAGCTTCAACTGTGCCGCAACTGTATCGAGCTCTGCAGTAACTGCAGCACGATCAGTAGCAGTGGCATCAGGTGCGCTTGAAAGCCTTCCCTGCATGAGCTGTAACGCACGTTGCGTTGCTTCAAGTGAGCGCTGGACCGACTCAAGATACATGGTGAGATCGTCGCTATTCTGTGCCGCAGTAATCTGCCCGCGAAGACCTCCGGTTAAGGAGAGGAAATACCACGCCTGCGTGCGCCCAAGGTTCCCTTCACCTATCAGCATCTGCAATGCGGTTGATTTCGCATCTGCAAGAGGGCCGGCATCAACACTTGATCCTGCGAAATAGGTATATTGAATATCGGTAAACGTTTCAAAAGAGTTCAAAGCCGACTGCACTGCAGTTGAAAGGATGCTATAGGTCCCGGAACCTTTCGTCTCTGAAAGAGTACGCTCTGCATTCGCGAGCGTTGTTTTAAGTACGTCAATATCTTCGGTACGCTTTCCTGCAAGCAATTGATCAAGCTTTGCTTGGGATGCTTTTACAGTGGCTACTTCACGTTGACGTTGCGCAATCAGTTCGCCGCCATCTATACGTACGAGTACCTGGCCAGCGCGAACAGCGTCACCAACTCCGACGGGAATGCTTATCACCCGCCCTGACCGCTCAAATGCGAGATCCACTGCCTCAGCAGCTTCTACGCGTCCCGTCACGCTTACCTCTTGAACAATATCACCACGCTGCACCACCAAAAGGCCAGCGTTGCTCTCTTCCTCCCCGCCGGATATAAGAGAAAGTACAATAAAAGCACCAATAATACCTGCGAGAGAACGCCACGGATGATGCTTCATCCACGGCCACAATGCTTGGAAAAACCCACGCATACGAGAGAGAAATACAGTAAACATAGGATGCGAAATATACAAAAAAAAATCAGCTTACGTCAACGCGCCGCATGCGCCTCAAGTACAGTAGAAACCAGAGCATCTGAACCCTTCTGCCCCTTGTAAACCGCCGCAATACACTCGAGAAATGGGAGCCGTATATGTGCTTGCTGCGCAGACGAGTGCATAGAGAGGAGCGCACGAATGCCCTCACTGCCCGCTGGGATATCTTCACCGTCAGCAAGTGCTCTTCCAATGCGTGCGTGGCCCGTATCGCCGCTAAAAGCTGTGGCGATCAGATCCGCAACACTCGCAGTGAAAAGCGCGTGATCATCGCGCGATGGTGCAAATACATCCATCTCGTGAATAGCGCACGCACTCGCGAGTCCAGCGACATTCCATCCCGCGAGAGCGCGCACGGCACTCACGCCGATTGCGTACACATTTTTGAGCGCATTGCGACGTGCAACAACATCAATCTGTTTCGTCCACGCAACAGTGATACCACCGGTCGCCAGAGATGCTCGCACGGCGATCGCGGTACTTTCTTCATCACTACCAACTATAAGCATGGTTGGGGCGCCCGCACGCACTTCTTCAGCAATACATGCACCACCAAGAATTCCCCAAGCACGATGCTTCACGAATATGCGTGCAGCAATTTCATCGGGGCGCCTATCGCGATCGATACCTTTTGTAGCAATACAAATCGCCGCACTCTCCGGAGTACATGACGCCACAGTTTCTAGTGCGCCAACAAGACCACCCGACGGCACACATACATACACAAGCTCTGCTGCTGCAAGTGCTTCTTCGCATGTTGCGTGCGTGCGGGGTTTCGTCGGCGTCGCGTCCCAGAGAGAGAGCGCATGCTCGCCAGCCCGCACAGCGTGTGCGAGAGCGCTTCCCAACTCCCCCGTACCAATAATAGTAACGCGCATAAATAAGGAGACCTTGCTCTTCCTCCTAGTATACCACTACACTACAGCATGCCTGATGATATCCTCGCCCCATACGACTACACCCTTCCCGAAGAGCTCATCGCGAAGCGGCCAGCGTCACCACGTGACGCCGCTCGCCTTCTTGTCTATACCGCGGCACAGAAAGGTATAACCGATACCATCTTTTCTCGTATAGAATCCTTTCTGCCCCATGACGCGCTTATAGTCCTCAATGATACGCGCGTGCTCCCCGCGCGCGTACATTTCACGAAGAGTACGGGAGGAGCCGTTGCACTTCTCTATATCTCTCATACAGACAGCGCATCTCTCTGGTGGTCACCAAAGCCGCTACGCCCGGGCGAAAAGCTTAGTTGCGGCCCATATTCTCTCTCGGTGATCGAACGCTCTCCGGATGGCTACACCTGCTCACTCCCAACAGCTCCGGAAGAACTATTCACTTTTTTGGAAACATACGGTACCACCCCACTTCCTCCCTATATAAAAAACACGCCTCTCTCAGAAGAAGAGGCGCGTACTGAGTATCAAACAGTATTTGCACAAACGCGAGGATCAGTAGCTGCGCCGACAGCATCACTCCATTTCACGCCAGAGTTACTTCATACCATTAAAAAAACGCATGAAGTTATTTCCGTCACTCTGCACGTGAATCGTGGCACATTCGCACCAGTAAGCGAATTGCAGCTCGCCCAAAACGCACTGCACAGCGAGTGGTATCACGTGAGTCAGCCAGCTATCAATGCAATTCGCACTGCGCGAGATACCGGGCGACCGATCATCGCCGTGGGCACAACCGTTATCAGGGTATTAGAAACAATTGCACGCGATGAGCGATGGGAAGCACACAGCGGTACGACAGATATCTTTATTCGCCCGCCACAGCGCCTCCAGCTTGTCACCGGATGCGTGACAAATTTTCATGTGCCACGCTCCAGTCTTTTAATGCTGATTGCGACTATGACGGGACGAGGTGAGCTCATGCGCATCTACACGCACGCAATTGCAGAACACTATCGTTTCTTCTCGTTTGGAGACGCCATGCTCATTCTCCCTTAGAGAGTTGGGGCTGGAGAAAGTGTCGGGGATGGGAACAGCGCATCACGAATAGGAATCAGTTCTGGAAGCAATGCAACGCCAGCGCGCTCAAGGAAGAGAATATGCTCACGAGCCTCATCGATACGGCCTGTCTGCGCTGTTAGTAGTGCGAGACCTTGATGCGCGAATGAGTACCACGGATTGATGGCAAGCGCCTGGCGCCAAAGTTGTTCCGCCCCCGCTTCCTTTCCTTGGAACAAAAGTGTGATCGCGAGATTGTGATACGCGGGAGGAAATCCTGGGTTTCGCTCTATCTCTTTAGCAAATGCATCTTGCGCGGCAGGAATATTATGCATAAACAGATATACAGACCCAATGTTGTTCCACACACGCTTTGCTTCTGGGTGTAACGCGAGTGCGCGTTGGTGTAAAAAGAGTGCTTGTCCTACATTGCGCTTGCGGAAAAATTCTGTACCGAGACCGTCTTGTGCGCGAGCAAGGCCAGGAGATTGCGCAGCGGCAAGCGTCCAATACGTTTCGCTATCTTTAAACGCCGGCAAACGCTGTACCGTGTGAAAAGCGAAGAACACTGCAACGACAACCAGCGCTCCACGTGCAATCATGAGTGGCTTTCGCGGGAGAAGACGCACTAAACTAAGCGCTGCGATCATAATGCCTACCATTGGCATGTAGAGGCGATTCTCGAAAAAGACCTGGCGCGCAGTTGGCTCGTTCGTCACGAGCGACGGAAGCAGAAAGAGCACAAACCACACGAATCCAAATTGTGCGAGCTGTGTTTTCTTTCGAAAGACAATAATGGTGATAAGCGCACCGAGCGCCAACACGCCACCAATGATCATATTCGTAGGATCGCCCGTTGGCATAAGCGCTAAACGAACAGGAACCACTGCTTTCGTGATGTATTCCAAAAAGGCACCGCCTGATCGCAGTACAGAGAGGATCGCCTCACCAAAGGAAAGTGTTTGAACATGTGCCAGTGCTAATGTACGAGCGATGGCGTAGAGTATCCAACCACCAACCCAGACAATGCCTTCTGAAAGTGTGAACGCAGTGCGCCAATGCCAGCGACGCACTAGTACCACGTACGCATAGGCGACTAGTGGCAACACCACGGCGTATTCTTTCGCACCGAGCGCAATGATCCAGAATAGTGCGTGCGCAAAAAGATACCAGCGCTTCTGCGTGTGGGTATAGCGAATAAAGAACCAAAAACTCGCCAAGAGAGGAATAGCAGCGAGAATGTCATTTCGCCCAGGCACCCATGCCACTGCGGGCACCAGTGCAGGATGCGCGGCAAATGCGAGTGCGCCACCGAGCGCGGCCCATGGACCGAAACTCAACGCGCGCAACACGGCAAGTACAAGCAGGGCCCCCATAGCATGGAGCGCGATGTTCATACCGTGGTACCACAGTGGACGCTCGCCAGCGATATGCGCATCTACCATGAAGGAGAGCGTTTGCACGGGACGATAGAACACCGAGCGACCAAAAGGATACGCCGTATCAGTTGTAAACGCTTTTGGTACGTTTTCTATACTCTGTAAGAAACTTTGACGATCAATAATCAGTTCATCTTCATCAAAATGAACAAAATTAAAACGAAGCGCCTGCGCATAGAGTGCGCAGACACATATGAGAAGCACAGCAACCTGTACCTTCCCTGAAGGCAAGTACCGCATGGATTTTTACTCTAGCATGGCGTCCTAAAAAAGCAATAAAAAATGAACGCCCCCACGATCTCTCGTGGGGGCTGGGGTTGTTCTCGGCTACCGCGCTAGCGGTAGCCGGCGGGCAACCCCTTCTCGGGGCTCCAGGCACCCAGCTTCTCGCTGGGCCGGAGCCAGGGGGCCGCGGGGGCCGCCTGGTGCGTGCCCCGCGTGATGCACGCGGGGGTACGGCGCGTCGGCTTGTGAACCATAGTTCACCTCCTGTCTTTAATTATAGCACGTAATAGTATAAAAGTCAACTCCTCTTTACGGGCGGTTTACGAGGAGAGAAAAGGGGTTTAATGCCTCTCGGCGCAGATACATCCCTAGGTGAAGGTGCGGTGGTGTTGTCACCGCATTGCCCGTATTACCCACAAATCCAATCACTGTATCAGTGGTCACCCACTGCCCTGCCGCTATACCTTCGGCAGATCTATCGAGGTGAGCGTAGTAATAGCGAAGTCCTCCCGCACCAGCGATCCACACTGTGTTGCCGCCCAGCTCTCGATCTTCTTGAACGCGCACAACGTATCCCTTCGTTGCAGAAAAAATAGGCGTTCCACGAGATGCAAAAATATCTTGCCCTTCATGCCCGCGATCTTCACCGCGAGGCGCACCCCATGTATCGCTCACTTGGCGCACTGAAACGCCATAGACAGGCATCACCAACACTGCATCAGGTTCCTGCGCGCTTAAGCGTGCAAGCTTCAAAGGAAACGTGATACGGAATAAAAAAGAGTCTATATACTCTGCAATGCGTAACGTAGCGTCGGGATGCGTTTCAGGAAAGCGTACTATAAAAAACGCGCCCCAGATAAGCGCGACTACAGCGATACAGGTACCAGCAAAAAGAATGAACCGTTGCTGCATGTCACAGTATTATAACGTACGGCTGTCATATGCCCAATGAAGAAGCGCCTGGCGCTGTTTCGGACGGCATGTAACATCTCCCGCCTTGCAGTTTTTGCGCACTTGCGCGACGTGGCGCCGAATTGCCTTCCAGCGCTTGATCTGCCGTGCATCTTCTTCTGGCATGCGACGGCCCATATAATACCGACAGTACCACTGAAACCACCCGCGAGGATCATCGGGGTGGATCCACCCCTTCTTCTGCCAGACAGAAAGCGGTTGGCTCGCCCGAACCTTAAAAAAGTTTATCGAGGGATCATGCCTTTCGGGAGAAAGCTTCGCGTGCATGAACCAATCTGCAGGAAACTCATCACGACAATCGGTCATGTATTTTCCTCCAAAGACACCAAGTGCGAGCATCTCCTTTGGCGAAAGGCCTGGCGTAAAAACGGGATCAAACTGTTTGCCCATTGGCGCAACGCACCCATATGAATACCCGCGTTGCATTTTGTCATGCACAACAATCATGCGCTTGGAGACCATACTCACTATTGGAAAGCGACAGAAAAACTATACATCCCCATAGCACAGACACCGCGCATAGTCGTGCCGGGAGTCTGCGCTGGAACAGGAATACGCGTTTCACCAGACATTGGCAGGTTCGCACGATACTCGAGAGCTGGAATAGTGAGGGCGCCTGAACAGTCAAAAGTCCCCTGAGTTATTACGTTAAAGACAGTTGGTAGATTCGCAGATGCCATGGTCTGACGCGGAGCATAGCCACCCTTCGCATAAATAGTAACCACCTGCACGCCATCAACGACGGCCACATTGTTCTCGTATGATTGGTTATCCCCGCGCGAGAAAAGAAGAGAACCCGCTACTAATGCTATCGCGGCCACCATGGCGCCAATAATTAATTTCATAACAGTGTATCGAGTGTAGCACGACAACCACTAAAAGCCGAGGATCGGTGGCAGTACACCGAGGGCAACCATGCTATTGATCGCGTTTAGGATGCCGAAGAATAATACGACCAGCCCAGCGGTTTTAAAGAAAACGCTCGACTGCTTCTTTGTACGCACCCCCAGAGACCCGAAGCTCAAGAGCGCCAATACTGGCAACGTACCGAGCGCAAAGAAAAGCATAGTGAGCCCACCCGCCATAAACCCTCCCACAGATAACGTATAGATCTGCATTGACTGTGTAAAACCGCACGGCAAGAAGAACGTTGCAACACCCGCAACAAGGGGAAAGATGGAGCTGTGGAGAGCCCGCGTTTTTTGCACCGATGCACCGAAGAATGCTGGAAGTGACGGTTGTAGTTTACGCGCCCAAGGAAATACATCAAGTAAATTAAGTCCGAGGATCATGAGCACCAGCGCTACGATCATCCCCAAGAGGAACGTCCCCGTAGCTCCGAGCTGGAACGATGCGCCAACCATACCGATCACACCCCCAAGGACAAAGAAGGAAATAAGGCGCCCTACATGAAATAGAAGCTGCGGTCGCATCTTCTCACCCTCTTGAGCAAAGTGCGTTGAGAGCGAGAGCACGAGGCCACCAACGACCGCCATACATGTTGAGATAGATGCGATAGCACCAATAAGAAATGCGGTGCCATACCCTACCTCTGATGCATTTACCCAATTCACCACTCCCATACTCTGTAAAAGAATAAACACTCCAACAAAGATACCCGCGAATGGGAGCGCGAGCGCAAAATCACCCCATCGCGCCTGGTGCGCTTCCTGAACAAGCGAAACGGTGTATCCATGCGGTTGCATCACCGCAGTAAGGTCTTCGGCGATATGCTGCGGTTGCTTGTCACCGAAATCACCGGTAACGGTAATAGTCTTTGTATCAAGCGATGCACGTATGTGTGAGACTTCAGGCAACTCCCCTATAAGCGTTTCTGACAAAGCAGCGCAAGATTTGCAACGCATGCCATTAAGGTGAAATGTGTATGTACTCATTTTATTTTCGCTTCAAACGATATACGGTTAATATCTCTTCCTGCGCCTTCTGTGTCTGCCCTGCGCGGATTTGCTCTACGACACAGGTGTTTAAATGCCCCTCCAGCAATAGGTCTTCGACGCGAGAAAGCCCCTGTTTTACGGCCGATGTTTGCGCAATAACGTCGATACAATAGACGCCCTTCTCCACGAGGTCTTGCAAGCCACGCACCTGACCTTCAATAATTTTGAGGCGGCGTACTATAGAATGTATGTTTGGTATGCGTGTCATAGATACGGTGTATGAAAAGTGAGGGATGAGGCCGTATAAACGACCCCACCCCTCGTGTTAGGGAGCAGCTCGAACGAGAGCTACTCCCTGGTACCGCAGCCCTCTTCGCAGTGGGCCACGGCCCGAAGGAACCACTTGCAGCGCATGGTGCACCTCCTTTCACATTCCAGTATACCCCCCTGGGGTATCTATGTCAATAGGCTGTTCAGTTGATAAATGCTCCAGTTTAGATATGCCGCAAAACTCACCCACGCGATGTAGGGCACAAGCAAAAGCGTCGCAGTGCGTGAAATAGGGTAAAACGCACGCATAGTTGCAAGAATCGCAATGATTAAAAAGAGAATCTCAATGAACGCGGCCCCGGGATTTCGCAGGCCAAAAAACACAATGGACCAGAGCGTATTAAGCCCGAGCTGAATAAGAAAGATGCCGAGCGCTACACGAACATCCTGCCGACGCATTCCCCTTTCCCACACCAACCATACTGCAATGCCCATGAGAAAAAAGAGGGTGACCCACACGGGGCCGAACACCCAGCTTGGCGGCGCGAACGCTGGCCTTAAGAGATACACGTACCAGCTCGAGATGGCATTCACCGTAAAGAACGATCCGAGAATTCCAGCGAGTTGAGAAGCGCTAATAGTAATAACGAGTCGGAGAAATGAGTTACGCTTCATTACACACTAGTATACCACTGAATATGCTACAGCACATAAGAAAACACAAAAACCGCGCAGTGCGCGGCTCTCATGAGTGTAAAAACGTTATTTCGATTTCTTTGTCTTGCGTGCGGCAAGCATTGCGTGCTTGATCGCCATGCGCTTACTCGTCTTGTGAGAGCGAGGTTTATTTTTAAGTGAATTGTGCCCAAGGGCGCCACGTCGTTTTGCCATAGAAAAGCATCATACGGTATTTTCCAAAAAATTACCAGTATAAAAAGATGGGGGCCCACAGTAATGGTATTAGTAGCACCACGGCTGCGTGGAAGTGATTCATTGACACGGGTGGCATGCGGCGCACAATGGAAGTACTGTGGTCATCTCAATCTCAAAACGCACAATCACACTCTTACTCATCGGCTTTGGTATTGTTACATATTTCACCACTCAGTTCTGGCCGCTACCAGAGACTCTCTTATTAGACGTACCTTTCACTAACCAAGCTCCGACGGGCATGTGGGACCGCAACGAAGACTGTGAAGAAGCAAGTATTGCGATGGCACAAGCATATCTCTCCGGCGACACGGAAAATCTACTACCATCTGCGGGGGCAACGTCCTATATCAGTAGGTTGCGCGCATGGAAACAGGCAAATATTGGCTACAATGCCGACACTGGCGCATATGCAACCTCTCGTATGGCGGAAGGTGCGTTTGGTATTACCGTGAAGCAAATTCATAATTATACCGAAACTGATCTGAAGCGTGCGCTAGCTAAGAACCACGTTGTGCTATTACCGATTGATGCACGCATGCTGGGGGCGCAATCGTATACGAACTCCGGTCCCACCTACCACATGGTTGTTGTGCGAGGATACACCGCCACCCACTTCATCGTGAATGACCCCGGTACCACAGGTGGCAATGGCGTAGAGTATTCGTTTGACACCCTTTTTGCAGCAGCAGCGGACTGGAATAATGCTGCAAAAATTATGGACTCGACAATCAAGGTCGCCCTTATCCTTTCTTGATGAAGTGAAGCTATATACAGTCCCCACATATAAGCGCACACTATAGGAGAGTAAGGAAGGTCATTAACATCTTAACTATATGGATTCATCATACAGCTCTTCGACCACGAAACCCATATACCGAGGTACTCAAATTATCTGGTATGTGTTCGGGACAGTAGAGATACTGCTCGCATTTCGGTTTGTTTTGAAGCTACTGGGGGCCAACCCCGGCGCCGGATTTACAAATGCGGTGTATAACATAACACACGTCTTCGTATCTCCGTTTCTCAACGTCTTTCGCGTTACCCAGGCCTCGGGTAGCACGCTCGAGTGGACAACATTACTCGCAATGCTGGTGTATTGGGTGCTGGCAGTCGCCATCATCCAACTATTCCTCATGGGGAAAACCGTATCAACACCGGAAGCTGCGGATAAATTAAACAACCAAGAAAACAAATAATATGAGCATTATACTTTGGATAGTATTCGGTGCGTTAGCAGGGTGGATCGCATCTATGGTCATGGGCACCAACGCACAACAGGGAGCAATCGCGAATATCGTTATCGGTATTCTCGGAGCTGTTATTGGAGGCTTTGTCGTATCGTCTTTTGGCGGTTCTGGATCTACGGGCTTCAATCTGTATAGCCTCCTTGTGGCGGTTCTCGGTGCAGTGATCCTCATCTGGCTGATACGATTACTCAAGCGCTAGAAAGCAGCCATGCTCTCTAACATAAAACGACCCACGTGGGTCGTTTTATTGCATTCTATATAGAAAATGTAAAGAAAAAGGGCCCCGATGCGTTGGGGCCCAGAACGACAGCAACCCTACCAGGGCGTAACACTGAGAACTCCACAACGGTGAAGCCCTCCTTCTCGGCATTCAGCCAGTTGAGCTCTCACTGGCCTGAGGCTTGAAGTCGCCTCCGTAGCTTCGGTAGCGAGTTTTCGCATTTAGGAACCTTAGCTAACGGTCTGGGTTTACGTCTCAGCGATGTGCTGCTGAAAAAAGGTACGAACGATCCTCCCTCTCGTCTCTATACGAACCAGTCCCAAAACCTCGGCTTCTGGTATGCCCTAGCTTGGGTAGAGACTTTCAGGCTGCCACGACAAGTTTAGTACACTCAGAAAAATCGTCAAGAAAAAGCGACGGTCGAAACCGTCGCCTGCAGGCCTCCTGGTTTTTACACCATCAGCCCGCCGAAGTAGCGATGCTCACCGAGCACCGTCCCGGCAGGAACAGCCAGTCTCCCTCAATGTGTAATGTGGCTCCAAAACAAGGACTACTGGATCTCCTTTCTCTTAGTAAGAACGTCTTCGGCCTTTTTAGAAAGTCCGAGGTCTCCAGTAAGATCGATTAGTTGATTATCCGATAAGAATATTAGTCCCTCGGACAACTCCGCTTCAACTTTTATTTTTTCTTCCAAGTCTTCTGAAGACACATTTTGAACATTTATCTTATCACCGGGCATGGCTTCATAGGCTCGAATAGAAGTCTTCCTTAGAAGCTCCTTATACCTTTTAAATAGCGCTTGATATTTTTTTACAGAATTTATATCCATTACTTATTTTCTTACCCACACCTGTTGTCGAGTATTAATTGTTGACCAATCATAGGCAGAAATATAGGTTTGGCTCCCTTTAAGTTTAGCTCCATTTTCTGTTAACTTCATTAAGAAAGCGCCTTTGCCCATATTATTACTATCTCTAGCCTTACTATTACACATAAGTATGGTGTCAACGAAAGTACCTTCAAACTCAAACAACTTTCTACACTTTTCACCACTAGGTTGTTTTGTTAAAAGTAACTCTCCATAAATCTTATTCCCTTGTTGGTTTAAAATTACTGTTGATTCTGAGTCCGGCCCAACCACATACTCACCTCCCTCAATCGTTGCCGCATATCCAAGCCATTCCCCACGTATATTAATACCCTTGTAAATTAAATTCTGATACCAGGGAAGTACTATTTTTCTAAAAATAGAGATTGTAAACCCAATAATAACGTAGGTTATTATACCAGCCACTACGCCCAAAAAAAGATTTACAGCTGCATAATTTATGTATGCATTCATAGAAGCCATCGGCTCCGAGTCGTAAACGACGTTAGAACTATTGCGCAACAGCAAAATCGGTATATCTACATTCCTGATTTAAGGAATTATCCTACTCTCATCAGCGCTCCTAATGCATCAGCCCAGAGTTGGTCGTAATCTTTACTTCTTGAAATAAAAATTCTTGAGCCGTCTTTCTTCATGCCCCAAATCTCCAAATCCTGTCGGATTAAAGCCATATCCTTTTGGAGTGCCAAAAGCACTGCTTCCTCTTTATCTTTTTGTCGCTGTTCTTCGGTCATTATATTTTACCCCACGGGGCTACTCACTATTATCTTTAATAGCTCATCAAGAATAAGTGGATATTCTTTTATGTTATCGCTTCCTCCTATATGCCCCTTGCCTTTTACCACAATCGTTTTAGCTCCTAACCTATCTTCGAATAAATCCTTGTTCTCCAATGGAACATATGGGTCATTATCTGAAAAAATAGCTGTTATGTGATTAATAGTATGTTTTACTTTTTCATTATTCATCGGAGTATCAAGCCACGGTTGAGCGGTTTGCTTATCTTTTTCATCATCAAAAGCATCGTCGGTAAGAGTGTACCAGCCAGCCACCGCCACAACGCCACCTACTTTTGTATGAGCTTTTTCTAAGTATCTTAAAATAGTTTGGACTCCTATGCTATGGCCAACAAAATAGGTGTTCTCGTCTGGAGTTTCGACTAGATTATCTAGAAAGGAAACCCATGTATCTATTTTGGGAGCTTCTGCCTCTGGCATTAATGGAACCTCTGCCTGTATCCCTCGTTTTTCTAACTCTTCTTCCAGCCATAAAAACCAGCACTCCTCTGGATAGCCAGCCCAGCCGTGGATGATATAGACTCGTTTTAACATAAAACCTATCTTATCATTTTTTACTCAAAAGTTCTAACGTCCACAAAGGGTCAAAGCAAAACACCGCAGAAGATGCGGTGTTTTGGAACTGCTCCGAGTCTTTGGGGGTATTAGAAAGTATTATCTCCTATCTTCAGTGCACCATAATTGATGAACTAAAGAACGGAGTAGGTCAACAAGCGGACCTGCAACGCTATCCTAGTGCGGGGATTAGCACCCTCCAGAGAGTGATAGCAGCCATAAGGAATGGCACTACCACCCCGAAGAATGCGACAAACTTCTTGAAACCGGAAGTCTCTAAAAACGCCTTGCTCCATGTCACGAACACGAAGCCGTTAATACAGAGCTGAAGCAAACCTGCGAGCAGATTAGCTCCCACGAACAGGTTCGTACAGTTGGCGATCAAGAAGAACGAAAGTCCAGCTAAACCAGAAGCGGCCATGAGCCTTGAGTTCTTATCCAATTGCACCCTCCAAAAAACATAATACCACTTTTGTGGTATTATGTCAATAATCTGGCTCCGCGGGTAGGACTCGAACCTACAACCCTCTCGTTACACGAATTCCAGTATTTTCATACCGGCGTGGACTATATCTTCACCATATCGCATATGCGACACAGGCGTTCTGGTATCTAGTCTCTACGGCGCCCCCGCCGAGGCGGGGTTCCCACGGTATTACCTCTCGTAAAAAACGAAGGGGCTTCACCGTTATCCCAGAAAGTTTCAATGCGCCTTTCGACGCAAAGCTGCGTTTATCTCACAGCGAGACGCTCTACCATTGAGCTACCGCGGAATATTTTTTGTATAAGTGCTTGGAATCTTTCTTACCTTTGCGTGTATCTCTCGATGACAATTTGCACACACCAGAATGCATTTATCAGCTTCCGCCTTTATCTTTTCTAGAGATCGCGTAAGCCCCCGAGCTGAAAGCCCGAACTCTTTCTGATGCGCGACTACGTGATGCAGATCAAGGGCCCAAATAGACCGCTTATATCCGCAAAACACACACGCACCACCTCTATATGCCACAACGAGAGATCGAAGCTTGCGCCTTCGCGCTGCAACAGCCTTTTTGAGATACTCAGCTCGATCGCGATAGGTTCTCACATCTGGCATATACACTGTAGTATACCACAAAACCCCATGCCTGAGAACCCTATCGCAACCAAGTATATTGAGGATAGCCCCAAAAAGCAACCTAATACCCCTTCAGGCGCTCGACGTTCTCATGCTGGCGGATCTTTTCGAGTGCCTTTGCTTCAATCTGACGAATGCGTTCGCGGGTGACGTTGAACACCTTCCCCACTTCTTCTAACGTGTGGGTGACACCGTCCGTAAGGCCAAAGCGCATGTCGAGGATCTTTTGCTCACGCTGGGAAAGATCTCCGATGATTTCATCAATATACTTCTTGAGAATCTTGCGGCCGGCAGAAACGTCGGGCCCCAAAGCATTCTCATCAGGAATGAAATCCTCCAGGTGGCTATCTTCATCTTTTCCATCTCCCACTGGGGTTTCAAGTGAAATAGTATCTTGAGAGATCTTAATAATGTGGCGCACCTTGTCTACATCCATATCCATTTCTGCGGCAACTTCTTCTGGCAGTGGATCGCGGCCCAACTCTTGCACGAGACGGCGTACCACCTGCTGATATTTATTGATGGTTTCCACCATGTGCACGGGAATGCGGATCGTACGTGCTTGGTCTGCGAGTGCGCGAGTAATCGCCTGACGAATCCACCACGTAGCATAGGTAGAGAACTTGAAGCCTTTGCGGAAGTCGAATTTCTCAACCGCTTTAAAGAGACCGATGTTTCCTTCCTGGATGAGATCGAGTAATGAGAGGTTCGCCGAACGCCCCACATATTTCTTTGCGACAGAAACAACGAGACGCAAGTTCGAAAGCGCAAGCTTTTGGCGCGCTGATTCATCATTGCGCTCGATGCGCTTGGCAAGCTCAATCTCCTCTTCGCCTTTCAACAGAGGGTACTTTCCAATCTCGCGGAGATACATCTGCACTGAATCTGAAGAAGAACCTTCGCTGAATTCATCTTCGATTTTCTTTTTCTGTTCGTACTCTTTTGCTGCCGTTTCTTCAAAGACGCTTACTGATTCAATAACGGTAACGTTTTCACCTTCAAGGCGCTCGTAGAGTGCTTCAAGACCCACGATATCTTGTTCGATGGTGGGGAATGCACTTAAAATTTCTGCCTGCGTGACAAAGCCGCGAGTCTTGCCGCGTTCAATGAGTGCGAGCGTAGCGCTCTCGCTCATCACCTCTGGCTTTTTACGCGGGGAGCGTGCGACGCTCTTCTTTTTCTTCACTGCTGAACGTGCAGGCACGTGGCGCGCTGGTTTGCGTGCACGAGACTTTGTCGGCGCACGACGAGGAGTTGCAACTTTCTTTTTCTTTTTTGGAGTTGGCATACGAAAAATTAAACGGAAAACAGAGCGAGCTGTTGCGTGAGCGTTGCCGCACGACCGGCGAGGGTTTGAATTTCCTCGGCGCTCTTGCGAGCTTCCGCATCACGAATTGCTGATTCAAGATCACGAAGTTGAGAACGAACAAGCTCAGTGTGTGCACGAGCCAGCATTGCTCGGAAGAAAAGTGGGAGCTCTCTTTCACTCACACCATCCCACACGTCGTGCGCACGCATGTAGAGCGCATCAAGCGAAAATCGAGATTCAGGATCAATGAGCGTAAAAGCATCTGGGGCTCGGAGAGATTCTGGGGTACTTCGCGAAATGGCAAGAAGCGCATCGCGAAGCACGGGATCCACGGTCGCTTTCATGAGCATGGGTTCTTCAGCTGCAACTATCGTTGGATAGACAAACGCGAAGGTAAGCAGCGCGTCATCAAGGGCGCTCCCTCGTAATGCCGCTGGCGCAGCTACTGGCGTTGCGGGCACTTCAGGGCGGGTGTAGGCGTCAAGATCATCGCGCACATTCGCGAGGTCTGCGCGCACCGCAGCCTCATCGCTCCGCACGAGTTGAGCCACTCGCTTTGTCCAGTGATCTTGCTCCACACGACTCGCCATGCGACGAATCATAGGAGCGAGAAGGGCTAACGCCTCTTTCTTTCCTTCAGCGGTGGCAAGGGGCAAGGTTGCTTCTGCGCGCGCGATGTAGAAGTCCATGATAGGCTGTGCATCTTTCGCAACAGCGAGCCATGCCTCATTACCCTGCTCACGCACGTAGTCGGCCGGATCCTTCATGTGCTCACCGCTTAATCGCAATGCACGAACAGTGAACTCTTGCGCAAGAGCGAGCCCGATGCCACGCCGGAGCGCCTGCTCACCTGCTTGGTCTGCATCGAAGCAGAAATCGATAGTCTGCGTGTAACGATGGATTAGCTTGAGCTGTTGCGGTGTCAGTGCCGTGCCCGAAGTAGCAATAGTATTCGTTGCACCTGCTTGGTGCGACATAATCACATCCATATTCCCTTCCACCACAATGCACGAGCCAACGCTACGAATAGCGAGTCGTGCCTTATCAAGACCGAAGAGAATGGAGCCTTTTTCGTAGAGTGCCGTTTGCGGTGTGTTGATGTACTTCGCACCCACATCATCAGCGCCCGGTAAGACGCGAGCCGTAAACGCTACGATGCGGCCGTTCACATCAGCGATGGGAAACGTGATACGTCCACGGAAGCGGTCATAGGAACGACCCTCTTTAGGAACGGCGAGACCGCTCGCAATCACCTCTTGGCGCGTATAGCCACACGATGTGAGATAGGTTGAGAGCGCGTGCCAATCGTTGGGCGCATAGCCAATACGGAAGAGGCGAATTGTTTCGTCGGTCAAGCCACGATCGCGAAGGTACGCGAGCGCGCGTGCTCCCGCAGTACCATTCCAGAGCTGTGCTTCAAAGAACTTCGTGGTGCGCTCATGGATATCCAAGAGCCGCGTCTTTTCGGAATGCTGTTGGTGTTGTGTATGCTCGAGCGTGACGCCCGCCTTCTGCGCAAGCATGCGGAGCGCCTCGGGAAATTCCACTCCCTCGATATCCTGCACAAACGAAAACATGTCGCCCCCTTTTGAACACCCAAAGCAATGCCATGATTGGCGCTCGGGAGAAATATAAAATGATGGGGTCTTCTCGTTGTGAAACGGACAACGCGCTTTGAAATTGACGCCGGAGCGCTGAATCTGGATGTATCCAGTAATCACGTCGACAATGTCGAGTCGTGACTTAATATCGGCAACATGGTCCGGCATTGGGCATTCCCTCCCACCCCTGCCACCTAAGACGCAGAAAAGGAGTGCGAACGGCTTCGCCTCCTTGGTGACACTGGGTTAGGTATAGTGTACCACGAAACAAGACAAGTGCAACCTACTCGTTAGTAGCATCAGTGGGCACAACGTATTCGGTAATAGCTGCAAGTTTGGCAAGTGTAATCGGCTGCATTTCAACACCCAGTTGATCGCTCCGAAGAATCACCTGTACATCTTCTAGACTGCCGCCTTGCGCCTCACCTACGATGCGCGAGATACGCCAAGGAATGTTCTTGATAATCACCTCGCGACCTTCCATCTTTTCTGGAAGCGATACGAGCGACGCGCTCTCGGCGGCGATAGAGCGAATATCAGACTCAAACATTTTGGTAGTACGCCCCCCGATCACCTCTTCAAGCATAACGACAAATTTCTTCTTCTTTTGAGAATCACTTTCTCCCGGATCTTCAGATAACACGGGGATCCCACGTGCATCGCGCTCATACCCAATCACGCGCCACTGCCCATCATTATCACCCGTAGCAAGAATTTCTGGGTCCGTGATCTCTACGACTTCTCCATCATGAAATTTCTCAACACTAGGTACATTAATGGTTGTCTCGCCACTTTCTTCAAAGCCACCGAGTTTATATTCCTTTGTAGTGCCGTCATCCTCTACTACTGCTTCTGGCGGTAGAGGATTCGTAAGCTCTGCTTCAGGAAGCACGCGTTCAGTTTGCCCACCTACGTCGCTTTGTTTGATATCTAAGTCTGCCATAGTTCCCATAGTATGAATGATCCCCGCCACGCCGTCAAAGCAGCGTATCTTGCGGCACGAGAAGCTTGCGAAATACATCAGTCGCAAGGCGCGCGCCGTTGATGGCGCGGTGTACTTCGGGTTCTGGCGGGATACCAAGCTCTTCGGCCATACTACTTAAACGGAATTTTACACTGTTTTTGTGACGCATTTTTTCCCACGCGATGCTGGGAATATCAATAGGATGGTAGTCTAAGAAATCACGTACGCCCGTTGAGCGAAATGCCTCTTCGATAAATTTCCAGTCGAAAGTAATGTTCCATGCACAAAAAATTGCATCGCGCGTCTTGGCGCTATACTGCTTCATGGCATCAGCGAGTGGCACAGCATTTACCCATTGCTCGGGTACATACCCATTCACCTTGAGCGCTCCCGCCTCTGCGGTTTCGATATGCGCCGGCTGTACTTTGAGATCCAGCTCGTCAATCACGCGGAATGTTTTCTGATCCACAACCACAAGGCCTATTTCGATGATCTCATGGCGGCGCACATCAAGACCCGTGGTTTCAACATCGGTAATCGCAAACGGTTTATCAAAAAAAGAATCTGCCATAGTGCGGAGGGTGTAGGATTCGAACCTACGAGGGCTTTCGCCCACCTGTTTTCAAGACAGGCGCCTTAAACCACTCGGCCAACCCTCCAATAAAACTGTGAGCCTGCGTGGTTCCTGGGCCCTTGTTTAGGGCCCGCCCATTCCTCCACGCATTCGGAATGGGCCCACTCGGCCAACCCTCCAATCAACAACTCTCCAATAAAACTGATGGATTCTAGCAATAAAAACGCCGTTCTTCAAGCAGTTTCGCGAGGGTAATCCATGCCCCGCAATGCGCGAACACGGTCAGCAACGGGAGGATGCGTCATGAAAAGTTTCGTAAACCATGAGAGCGCGTCCTTACCCTTAAATGGGTTTGCGAGAAAGAGGTGTGCTGTTGCGTTGTGTGCGTTAGGCATAGGCGCGCTGTCAGCGCCTATTTTTTCTAGCGCGCTCGCAAGGCCCTCGGGATAGCGCGTGAGAAGTGCTCCCGATGCATCGGCGAGATACTCACGCTTGCGAGAAACAGCTAAACGAATAAGGGTTGCGGCAATAGGCGCAAGAATCGCGGCAATGAGCGCGACAACGAGCAACACAGCGCCACCCTGCTTATTATTATCCGAAGAGCGCCCGTGTAAACCAGCGCGCAATCCAATGTCAGCGAGAATAGAGATAACGCCCGCAAGTACAACCGCAACGGTTCCTACTAACATATCTCGATTTCCAATGTGTGACAGCTCATGCGCAAGCACTCCCTCAAGCTCGTTATCATCGAGCTTCTCGAGCGCACCACGCGTTACCGCAACTGCCGCCTTTTGCGGATTACGTCCCGTGGCAAAAGCGTTAATCTGTGCGCCCGGGATGATATAAAGCCGAGGCATCGGCAAACCTGCAGTGATAGAAAGATTCTCTACCATGCGATGCAGGCGTACGTTCTCTTCACGCGACACTGGGCGCGCGCCCGACATACGCAACGCAATGCGATCTGAAAACCAGAACGCAATAATATTACTCCCCGTACTAAAGAGCACGGCAACGTAGAGAATCTCTGGCGCTTGGAACGCTTGGCTAAAGAGAAAGCCGATACCGATCACAAACACGAGGAAGCCCGACATGAGCATCCACGTCGTGCGAATGTTGCCGTCACGATGTTCGTACAGCGTTTGTGCCATAGGTATCACTAGAATGCTACCTTCACGTTCTCACGCTGAGCTGCGTCTTCGATTTCGAAGAATTCTTCCTTCTTGAAGCTAAACAGGTTCGCAATGATGTTCGAGGGGAATTGCTCCACTTTTGTGTTGAGCGACATCACTGTTGAGTTGTAGAAACGACGTGCGGCCTGGATCTTATCTTCTGTATCAGTGAGTTCGTCCTGCAATTTCGTGAATGACTCAACTGCGCGAAGCTGCGGATATGCTTCGGAGAGTGCAAAGAGTGATTTCAATGCTCCAGAGAGTTGGTTCTCAGCCGCACCATGCTCAGCAACACTTTTTGCCTGCATTGCCTGCGAGCGCGCTTGAATAACGCGGTCTAGCGTTCCTTGCTCATGCGCTGCGTATCCCTTCACCGTTTCTACAAGGTTAGGAATGAGGTCGTAGCGACGCTTGAGTTGTACATCAATATCAGACCACGCCTCTTTCACGCGATTACGAAGCGTGACAAAACCGTTATAGGAGAGGGCAAACCATACTGCGATGACTACGAGAATAATAATAGGCCACATCATTGCTCAAATGCGCTCTGTCACAAAGCGTGTTATGCGCTCACAGTATAGCAACCACGTGCTACAACGCAAGCAATCAAAAGGGAGCCATGTGGCTCCCTTTTGATTGCTTCACCTAACGTTCCTAGTACTCCATGTCATCCATGTTTGGCATGGCGGGAGTCTTTGCATCCGCCTTCTCGGGGATGTCGGTGATCACCGCCTCTGTAGTGAGGAACATCGCCGCCGCCGATGCTGCATTTTGCAATGCAGAACGCGTTACTTTTACGGGATCAATAATGCCCCAATCAAACATATCGCCATACGCATCAGTTTCAGCATTGTATCCGAAGCTGTCCTTGCCACTCATGACACGCTCCAAGACCACTTCACCCTTTGCGCCCGCATTCCGTGCAATCTGCTTGAGCGGCTCTTCAAGCGCACGCTTCACAATCTCAACGCCAGTGCGTTCATCTGCAGATGCCTTCAATGCATCGAGTACTTTGATCGCACGAACCAATGCTACACCGCCGCCAGGAACAATGCCTTCTTCCATAGCAGCCTTTGTGGCCTGCACTGCATCTTCAGTGCGGTGCTGTTTCTCTTTTTGCTCTACTTCAGTTGCGGCGCCAACGCGCAACACTGCGACGCCACCAGAAAGTTTACTGATGCGTTCCTGCAGTTTTTCTTTATCGAATGAAGACTTGGGTTGCTCCAGCTGCGCTTCGATTTGTGCGATGCGCTCCTGCACTGCACTCTTCTTACCCTTACCACCAACGATTGTGGTGTTCTCTTTCGTGGAAACGATGCGGGCCGCCTTGCCAAGCATAGCAAGCTCTGCTTGCTCCAACTTCAAACCACGTTCTTCTGAAATCACCTGTGCGCCGGTAAGAATCGCAATGTCTTCGAGTATTTCCTTTTTGCGATCGCCGAAACCAGGGGCCTTCACTGCGAGCGTGTGGAATGTGCCACGTAGTTTATTCACCACCAATGTAGTAAGCGCGTCGCCATCAACATCTTCCGCGATAATCACGAGCTCACGCTTTCCTGCCTGAGTAACCTTCTCCAAGAGAGGCAAGAGATCCTGAATCGCGGAAATCTTGCGGTCCGTCACGAGCACGAGTGCGTCGGCATACGTTGCCTCCATGCGCTCTGGGTTCGTGATCATGTACGGCGCGATGTAGCCGCGATCAAACTGCATACCCTCAACAATGTCTGCTGTGAGGCCAAACGTTTGCGACTGTTCAACGGTAATAACCGCGCCCTTACCAAGCTTCTTTACAATCTCGGCGATCTTTGCACCAATGTCCGGATCTTTTGCAGAGATGGTGGCTACCTGTGCGATCTCTTCTTGCGACGTAACCTTCTTTGCAAGCTTATCTTTAAAGTAGGCGACCACTGCACTCGTTGCAGATTCAATACCACGACGAATCGCGAGTGGGTTTGCACCAGCGGCGATATTCTTTAACCCTTCGGTGATCATCGCTTGCGCGAGAATAGTTGCCGTGGTGGTGCCATCTCCTGCGACGTCGTTTGTTTTAGAAGCAACCTCTTTTACAATCTTCGCACCAATATCTTCATACTTATTCGGCAGCGAGATTTCTTTTGCGATTGTTACGCCATCGTTCGTGATCACCGGCGAGCCAAACGCGCGATCTAACACCACGTTACGCCCCTTAGGGCCTAGAGTTACTTTTACTGCCTCTGCAAGTGCATCAACGCCGCGCTTGAGTGAGCGTCGTGCCTTTTCTCCAAATTCAAGTTGTTTTGCCATATGTTTTAAAAAGTTACTTGCTGTCTACAATCGCGAGAATGTCCTCTGCGCGAGCGATCAAGTATTCTTTATCATCAATCTTCATCTCGTTTGGTCCGTATTTCGTGAAAATCACGATGTCGCCCTTCTTTACATCCATAGGGAGGCGCGTTCCGTTTTCCATTGCCTTACCAGGGCCAACGGCAATAACCTTGCCGCGTTCAGGGCGTTCTTTTTTCAGAGTGTCGGGGATAATAATCCCGCCCTTTTTCACTTCTTCTTTCAACGGTTCGATCACTACGTGATCAGATAATGGTTTTAACATAGTCGCAGAAACGACGGCGGGCGGTACGGTGCGCGGCTCTCCCCGCACAATGCCGCCAGCCATTGAATTAGCAGTTGCACTACGAGAGTGCTAACGAGAGCATTCTAGGCAAGACGCGAGAGAGTGTCAAGCGATCTCGCATGCGTCTGACCCAAGACCAGAATCTGGAGCGCGCACTACTATCCCCGCCGAATCACAAAACGCTTCGTAGCGCTTGAGAATGGCGCCTTCTTGTGAGCGCGGGTGGAATTCTAATACACGATGAGTCGCCTGGATTCTTCCCCGCCCTACCGTTGCTACGCCGCGAGCAATGCGGCCCACTTGAATGCGTTGCGCAAAAGGTTCTGCAAAGAAAAGAGCAAGCTCGAAGAAACGCTTTACCCACACCGAAAGGCGAGATACGCGCACGACTCGCTGTGGTGAATGGGGCGCACGATACGCTAGATACTTCCCCATCCATGCCTGATGGTGTATCCATTGCTGTGCATAGGCAGCACCATACACGGGCACCATGTGCGCGTAGACCCACGCAGTGTAGATACTCTGATGGCGCAGCGCGCTCCCATCATCAACAATCCAGTGGTTCATGCATAGCTTGTCTGGCGCGCGCACATCGTGCGCCGCTCGCCGAACGCCCGATAGCGATGTAAGCACTAGCGCACAGAAGCGCGCAGAAAATATGTGTCCGGGCATTACTAAGCACACCACATCAACGTCGCCATCTGCGTCACTTGCGTCATAAGCGAGCGAACCACTCACCCACACTACACGGATCCACGGCACCCACGCCAGCACTTGCAGGGCGCGCAATGCATGCAACCACTTTACCCGAGTAAGCGCCGCGCGTGATTCGTACTCTTCGATAAGCGCCCGAGTTTCAGGTCTGATACCAAAGCGCCCATGCCATGAGGAGATCACACCGCGGGCAGCAAGGTTCTCAACTCCAAGCACCACAGCATCAAGAGAGCGGGGACACTGTACGCGTTCTGCAATGCCACTAAGAGTAAGTGGAAAACCCACACTCTGCCCATAGGCAATAGCGCGAAGAATATCCTCTTCGAGGGACGGAAATGCCATGCCTCCAGCATACCGTACCCATTCATTTTCGCCATGCCCCAAGGATTGATTTTCTTAAAAAAGACGGTATAATAATCACCTTCGTATGACACCGGCCCAGCTCACGACACTCATTCGCACCGCACCTCGCACCCCGGGTGTCTATCGCTTTTTGCACGGGAAAAAACCGCTCTATATAGGAAAGGCCACGCAACTACGCTCACGTCTTGCGTCATATGCCCGCGCCGGCGACCCACGCATTGCGTATATGGTCTCACAAGCAACAAAAGTAACATGGGAAGAACTCCAATCACCCATTGAAGCGCTCATTGAGGAAGCGCGACTCATTAAAAAACTGAAGCCCCACTACAACATCGTTATGCGCGATGATAAGCAGTACCTTTTTGTTGAAATAACTGAGGAGGCATTCCCGCGCATCATCGTTACTCATCAGCCATCTCGCGCAGATGCCCTTGGACCGTTCACTGATTCTGGCGCGCTGAAACAGACACTCCGTATCTTGCGCACTCTTTTCCCGTACTGCACCTGCACACAAAAACACTACGTGCGCTGTCTCAACGCGCATATTGGCAAATGCCTTGGTGTTTGTTGCTTGAGAGAAACGGACGGAGTCGATACAAAGCCATACCGACGCAACATCCAGTCGATCGTAGGCATCTTGAGCGGTAAACGCACATCAGTACTCGCTACGCTCACCCGCACCATGAAACGCGCTGCGAAAGCAGGCGCGCTTGAAGACGCCCTCGCACTACAGAAAACGATTGATCACATGGAGCGCATCTTTGCGCATGCCCAGATTCATGCGCGCCTTCAACCCGTAGCACACAGCGACGCCCTCGCCGCACTACAGAAAACGCTCAGACTCCCCAAGCCACCAGTACGCATTGAGGGCTACGACATCGCACACATGCAGGGGGCCTATGCGACTGGCTCATTGGTCGTATTTAAAGAAGGCGCACCGTGTAAGAACGCCTACCGTAAATTCCGCATCCATGCGAGCGGAAAGCCCGACGATACCGCGATGCTCACCGAAGTACTCACCCGGCGCCTCGCCCATCGCCCCGGCGTGGCGCGCGGAGCAAACGCGTGGGAACTTCCGGATTGCATCGTTGTTGACGGAGGCAAGGCGCAGTATAACGCCGTGCGCGCAGTGCTTGAAAAGCAAGGGCTTACGATCCCCGTTATCGCTTTCACAAAAGATGAGCGGCATGTGGGTAGCCACCTCACCACATCGCGAGGCGTCCTCCCTCTCCCCACACTCCCTCGCGACGTACAAACGCTGGTAAGCCACATAGATAATGAAGCCCACCGGTTCGCTATTCAGTATTATCGGAGCCTTCACCTCAAGGGGCAGCGTGGTTGAAGCACGACAGGGAATGTGCTAGGATAGCCACTGCTTATGATCATTCGCTTTGCAACGCGAACGGTAGTAAATGCGCTCGGCCTCTACGTGGCAGCCCTCTTTATTCCGGGCTTTTCCATCTCGGCAAGCGCGTCGATCTACCTCCTTGCAGGCGCAGTGCTTACCATCCTCCACGGAGTGATTAGGCCGATCATGACGTTCATTTCATTTCCCCTCATCATTGTCACGTTTGGGCTTTTTAGTATCATTATCAACGCCCTTCTCCTTGGCATTGTCGATTGGAAGTTCGCCGCTATCGAAAGCACAAGCGCGTGGTCACTCATTGGCGCGACTCTCATCGTCTCGCTCGTAAATCTCGCACTTGCACGTATGGAACGCACCGTCTAATATCTCACTACCTATGGAAACCATTCTCTCCTACGCACATATTGCAGTATCAGTCCTCCTGGTCATTGGCATCCTCATGCAGCAACGCGGAGGCGGCCTTTCTTCCGTCATGGGGGCTGGCGCTATGGAATACGCTACAAAGCGTGGCGCAGAGCACACTATCTATATCGCCACCATTGTGTTTGCCGTTCTCTTCGTCGGAATCTCGATCGCACGCATTGCGCTGAGCTAAGCGCGACGTGCTTTTCGCATGCCACATAACGAACACCAGTTAGACGACTTCTTTTCCGCGCCTGCACCACAGACGGCGGGAGCTCCCTCTGAGCGCGAAGGCGATCCTGTCGCGGCACGCATTTTCTGGCGCCAACGATTCCGTCTTCTTCCAAAAGTCCTCTCATTCCGCGAACGCTACAGCATCGCAGCTCTCGCACTTGTTGTTATCGCAAGTATCGCACTCATTCCCGTCGCACTGTGGCGATCTTCTACAGTTGTTGGCGCCGACACCGGCGGTTCATTTACTGAAGGCATTCTCGGCGAGCCTCGTTTTATTAACCCCGTACTTTCGTATGCGAATGAAGTAGATCGCGATCTTGAAACGCTTCTCTTTTCGGGGCTTCTCTCTTTTGATACCCAAGGAAACCTCATCCCCGATCTCGCGAAAACATTCCCAGAGATTTCAAGTGACGGGCTGAACTATACCGTCTACTTAAAAGAACACGCGCTCTGGCACGACGGTAAACCCGTTACCGCAGATGACGTCTTATTCACTATTGAAACGATCCAAAACCCTGATTTTGGAAGCCCGTTACGCATCGCGTGGCAGGGAGTTACCGTTGAAAAAGTAAATGAATTCGCGGTGATGTTTAAGCTGAAAACAGCATACGCACAATTCCCCAACACGCTTACTGTTGGTCTTATCCCAAAGCACATCTGGCAAGACATTCGGCCCGCATCATTTGCGCTTCATGATCTCAATACACGCCCTGTCGGCGCTGGGCCCTATCGCTTTGAGAAACTTGAGAAAGATAGCGTGGGGCGCATCTCGTCATACACGGTACGTGCATTTGAAGACTTTCATGCGGGTCGCCCTTATATCGATCGCGTGACAATACAATTCTTCCAAAGTGAAGATGCGCTCATCGACGCATTCAAACGTCGCCAGATCGATAGCATCGCCGGAATTTCTCCAAAAGCCCAGAAGGAGATCGGGTCACCACGACGCATCACCTATGCCGACACAAGCATCCCTCGTTACTTTGCAGTTTTCTTTAACCAGAGCCGTAGCGCGCTCATTGCCGACAGAAATGTGCGCCTTGCGCTTTCACATGCAACCGATCGCGATGCGCTTATCACCGATGTCCTGCATGGCAAAGGCGTATCCGTTGATCGCCCGTTTGTTGAAAGTGTTCTTTCTATTCCAGACGACGTTGCCGCTCCAGCATTTGATCCAGAAAAAGCGAAAGCAGTACTCACCGCCGATGGATGGGCGCTCGGAAATGATGGCATCTTTGCAAAGCGCGGCACGCGGCTATCTCTTACGCTCACCACCAGCACGCAGCCGGAGCTTGCTGACGTAGCGCAACGCATCGCGACACAGTGGCGCACTGCGGGGGTAGAACTTACCGTTTCTTCGCTCTCGTTTGTTCAGTTGCAACAAGCTATTAAGGATCGTTCCTATGACATGCTTCTCTTTGGAGTGGTAATGAGTTTGGATCCCGATCCATTCCCAGTCTGGCACTCATCGCAAAAGCGTGAGCCGGGCGCAAATATCTCTCTCTACGATAACCAGACTGCTGACGCCATGCTGGAACGCGCACGCACCACGCTTAATCCGCTTGAGCGAGCAAGTATGTACCACGACTTCCAGCAAATTGTGGTCCAGGATCTTCCGGCAATATTCCTCTACAACGCACAGTATACGTATGCCATGGACAGCCGCATTCAGGGCGCACCGCTGAAGGTAATCGCCACCCCGGCCGAACGCTTTGCGGGCATTCGAGAATGGTACATCAATACCACGCGTAGTTTGAAATAGGCTTGCTTTTTCTGTTGGTTTTGCTATAATAGTCAGTACTATTCGTGTGCTCTTGTGCTTTGGGGTTATCCCATTGGCAGAAACGGCAAACATCGGCTAGACTGATGGAACCGTTCTTCTCTTGTTCTTTGCCCTCGTGGCGGAATTGGCAGACGCGCTAGCTTCAGGAGCTAGTGATCTCACGATCGTACAGGTTCAAGTCCTGTCGAGGGCACCAGAGATTTGTAGGGGCGCAACCGCGCTTCACTCTCGACACGAATTTCATGAATGAGCGTGCGCTCCTGCACGGCAACGCTGTTGCATGCACATTGCGCCAATCGCTCTTCTTTCTGTGTGACCGATTCAGATACACGCGCACCATCCTCTGATGCTCCAGCATCAGAACAAGCGCCTCAGCAACAACGACGTGGCGGATTTGGCCGACGCCGTTTTGGTCGTCCCCGCTCTGGTGGTGGCTTCCAACAGCGCCCCGCTCAACGTACCGATGCGCCAGCCGCAGCAACACCTGGTGATGCCGCGCCCGCACAGCCAGCAGAAACCTCGTACGATAAGCCCCGCCGCGGTGCGGCAAGTCGCTCGCGCGCTCGCTATGGTGCACGTCGCCCAAAGCTCGCCAGTGAACGCCGCCTTCCCCCAACCCAGATTCATGTGGGCAAAATTGGCACGCCCGAAGGCATGGACCCAAACGCCGACGACACACTCAAAGTGTATGCGCTCGGAGGTTTGGGCGAAGTAGGAAAGAACATGTACTGCATGGAATACAAAGACGAGATCATCGTCATTGATGCAGGTATCATGTTCCCTCAAGAAAACATGCCGGGCATCGATTTCATCATTCCCAACACAGCATATTTGGAAACGAAAAAAGAGAGCATTCGCGCCCTCATTCTCACCCACGGACACATGGACCACATCGGCGCCGTTCCGTATCTGCAAGAGAAATTGGGCAATCCAGAGATTTACACCGCACAACTGACAGAAAAAATTCTTGCCAAGCGCCACATGGAATTCCCTCATCTTGCGCCACTCAATATAAACGTCATGAAGAATGGCGACATTGAAAAAATCGGTGAATACTTCACGGTTGAATTCTTCAACATGAACCACAACATCCCCGATGACTTGGGGCTGTTTATCACCACGCCCGTTGGCCATGTGATCCACACGGCCGACTTTAAATTCGATCCAGCACCACTGAATGGTGAGCCGGCTGACTACGACAAACTTCAGCGCTTTGGCGATAAAGGCGTTCTCATGATGATGTGTGATTCCACCGACGCAGAAGAAGAGGGCCACTCCGTCTCGGAAAGCACCATCTATGAGAACATGGACATCATCTTCAAAGAAGCCCAGGGCATGATCCTTGTCGGCACCTTCTCCTCGATGATCAACCGTATCCAACAGCTCATCACGTTGTCGGAACACTACGGACGCAAAGTAGCATTCGATGGCTATAGCTTGAAATCAAACGTCGATATCGCGAAAGAAATGGGCTACATCAAGATCAGCAAAGGTACCCAGATCTCAATGGAGCAAATCGACGACTACCCACGCGAACTCGTGACAGTGATCGCAACCGGCGCGCAGGGGCAAGAATCAGCATCGTTGATGCGCATCGTGAACCAAGAGCACCGCTTCATTCAGTTAAAAACAAATGACAGTGTTGTGTTCTCGTCTTCTGTCATTCCGGGCAACGAACGCGCTATTCAGTATCTCAAAGACATGCTGTACCGCGCAGGCGTGAAGGTGTACCACAACCAAATGATGGACATCCACGCGGGTGGTCACGCAAAGCAAGAAGATCTCAAAAAGATCATTCAGCTTGTGCGCCCTAAGTTCCTCATGCCTCACCACGGTCAATATTCGATGATGGTCACCCTTGGTGAGTTGGGTAAGTCACTCGGCATCCCTGACGGCAACGTCATCATCGCTGACAATGGTCAGATCGTGCACTACGCGCCAGATCAGTGGTGGCTCGACAAGAAAACACATCCCGCACACTACGTCATGGTAGACGGCTTGGGTATTGGTGATATCGGCAACGTCGTGTTGCGCGACCGCCAAGTGCTCGCTGAAGATGGCATGTTTGTCATCATCGCCCTTGTTGATGCTCGCACAGGTCAGATGAACCGAAGCCCAGACATTATCTCTCGTGGTTTCGTGTACCTCAAAGAACAACGCGAGCTCCTCTCGCTCGTACGCAAAAAAGTGCGCACTATTATTGAATCCGAACGCCAGCGCCCCATGAACTTGCAGTACTTGAAAGACAACATTCGTGACGACGTGGGACGATTCTTGTTCCAAAAGACAGAACGCCGACCTATGGTCCTGCCGGTCATTATCGAAGTATAAGCATTCATAAACTCACGAGAAAGTATAAAAAGAAGCACGCCCGAGGGGGTTATCCCTCGGGCGTTTGCTAACGGAGCATGCTGATGACGAGCGAACGCTCACAGCGCTCGGTTCCCTCGTCTTCCACGTTCTGCCACTCGACCTCCGTGACGGTCGTTCGGGACCACCCCGGAGCGCGAAGATCGAGGTGGATGAAGAACAGAGCCTCCTCCCACACCGCTCGCTCCTGCCCAGGCATGTCGTTGATACGGCACGCATGGAAGTACAGGGGCGTCAGCGCCGGCCACCCGTTGGCCAGTATGAAGTCGGCCCTAAAGATCATCGCCGACACCAACTTGCGCAGGCAGTCGAGATAATCGATAGGGACCGGATTCGTCGTGTTCCGGAACCTGTCCACGAACGCAGGGATACTCGCCAAATCCGTTTCTGGAACGACGATCAGCTCGTCACGCGCGATACGCAAAGGCTCGTGTACCAACGCCATGCGCAGACTCATGTGTTCTGCCTCCTTAGAGACACATGAAACCATTAAAATGATAGAAAGTCAATATTCTCCGTATTGCGAAAAGGTCATCTTTCCTCTATCCTAAAAACACTATGCAACGAATCTTTTCTGGCATGCGGCCCAGTGGCAAACTCCATCTTGGTAATTATCTTGGCGCGCTTAAGCAGTGGGTTGCTCTCCAACACGACGCCGCACAGGCAATCTATGCAGTGGTTGATCTGCACGGCATCACCACCCCCTACGAGCCCACGGAACTCCCCGAGCGTGTTCGCGACGTAACGATCAACTACCTTGCCGCTGGTGTCGATCCTTCGCACGCCTTAGTGATCCGCCAGTCACGCATCCCCCAGCACGCGGAACTCATGTGGCTCTTGTCTTCCATTACGCCCATCGGCTGGCTCGACCGCCTGCCAAACTATCGCGAGAAAGGAGAGCAAATTGAAGCATCGCTTTCTCCACGCGCGGGAAGCTACGGCAACAACCTCGCCATTCTTTCGTATCCCGTTCTTATGGCCGCGGACATTTTACTCTATCGTTCTACGCTCGTACCTGTGGGGGAAGATCAACTCGTACATATTGATGTCACTAACGAAATCGCACGCAAGTTTAACCATCTTTTTCCTGACCGGACAGGTGGTGAAACCCTCTCCCCAGTAAAAGCATTTATGGCTGAAGAGCAGGGCGCGCGTATTATGTCTCTGCAAGATCCTACGAAGAAAATGTCGAAAACCGGCGACGATGGCATTGCACTCACTGACACGCCAGATGCTATCCGCGCGAAGATTAAGCGTGCTGTTACCGACTCAGGCACTGGCATTACCTATCAACCTACAGAGCGCCCTGCCATTGCAAACCTCCTTACCATATTCAGTATGGTGAGCGGTACCCCTATTTCAGAACTAGAAACACGTTATGCTTCCAGCGGCTATGCAGACTTTAAAAATGATCTCGCAGAAGCGATCATCACCGCGCTCACGCCATTCCAACAAAAGCACGCCGAGCTTACCGCAGATCCCGCACAGGTAACGGCCATATTAGAAGCATCTGAAGAAAAAGCCCGTGCTATCGCAGAAGAAACGATGCGCAAAGTACGCACAGCTATGGGGCTTTGACAGGTTACCTAGGGCGCTGTAATATCAAGGCCTCACAAGGAGGCGCCAGTGAGAGACGAACGAGACATTACGCAGGTGGGCGTCTTTGCCCACATCGTACGACGCCCGCACATCGGGGGACCTCAAATCCTCCTCGTCCAACACAGCTATGAAGTAAAAGGGTACTCGCCACATCAGTGGTCACTCCCAGGAGGAGCTCCAAGAATCGGCGAGTGCGTCATCAACGCACTCGGGCGGGAGACGTGGGAAGAAACCAGGTACCGGCTGCCCCATCCTGACACCCCACTGCCGTACATCATCACCTTCTCCAAGGGACCGGGGATCGTTCTCATGTGGACGTTCCATGGCGAAGAGCCCGTACAGTGGTACACGGTGGACACACCTCTCGATCTTCCTACAGAAGAAATCCGAGATGTGCGCTGGTTCACCAAGAAAGAGCTCGAGGAGATTTGGGAAGGACAGATCTATCGCGCACAGAGAACGCTCATCTGCGAGCCATACCGCCCGGTGCCACGTCCGTTCCGGCAAAGCACATTGGGCGACCCACCCGCAGCACCACCACACGAGCTCTAGAGCTCAAGGGGGCTTTGTACAAGCCCCCTTACTTTTTATACACTACAAACATGCTCGTCATCATACTCGCCGCTGGACGAGGCACGCGCCTCGCACCCCTCACTGATACTATCCCCAAACCACTTGTTTCAGTGCGCGGCACGGCACTCTTAGATCACGTACTCCGAACGCTTCCTCCTACCGTTGATACTATCGGCGTCGTAGTAAAATATCGCCACGAGCAAATCAGGGAGCACATCATACGGGAATACCCGCGAGCGCCAGTCCATTTTATTATGCAGGAAGACACCCTCCCCGGAACGGCCGGAGCCCTCTGGAGCGCTCGCGAAGTGTGTAAAGCATCTGCGCAACCATTTCTCGTGCTCCAATCGGACGACATGTTCGCACCGCACGACATACTCACCATCTCACAACACGCTCGAGCCATGGGTGTATGGAAATCGCCCAACCCGATGCCACCGTTTCTCAACATTGCACAGAGCGCAAACAACTTGCTCACCACGTTCACTACGACGCCACAGAGCGGTACACACATTATTGCAACCGGAGCGTATATGTTAGAACCGAGTATTTTTTTACAGGAACCACACCACCTTCCCTCGGGTGAGTTAAGCCTGCCACGCACGCTCCTTGCGTGGAGCGCGCAGAACCCTGTGCGCATTGTAGCTATGCCTTCGTGGCGTAGCGTAAACACACCAGAAGACTTACGGGCTGTCTGTGAGCTTAGGGGATTATAAAACAGTATCTCGGGTAAGCTTTTCTATCTCACGTTTCATCGTTTCTGAATTTCCATGACGGATGAGGCCACGATAAGACTGGACCGTTTCCACGCTACCTTTTCTTTGTTGGATATTTCGAAACATCCGCCTTTTGGCTACCGTCCTTAGCACGCGATGGTTTGGGAAATGCACCCAGCCGAGAAAATCGACCCCAGATGCGAGGGTTTGGATAGAAACCTTTGTGGGATGTAGTTGTAAATGGAGCTCTTCGTATAAAAAATCTCCAAGCTTTGGTAGTAATTCTTCAAGCCACGATTTATCACGTGATAGAATAACAAAGTCATCCGCATAGCGAACATAATAGTGTGCTTTCATGCGGTGCTTCATGAATTGATCGAATACATTCATGTAGATATTCACGAAAAGCTGCGATGTGAGGTTGCCTAGTGGAAGGCCGGGCGTAAAACTACGGATGATGCGTTCCAACAGCCAGAGTGTATCTGAATCAGAAATGTGTTTTGCGAGGATATCCAGCAGAATGCCCTGATCAATGGACGCGAAGAATTTTTTAATATCACACTTCAGGACCCAGCAGGTTTCTGTATTGTTATGAGAGACTTTGCGTGCAAACGCACGAAACCGATTCAGTGCTCGATGCGTTCCTTTGCCGAGCTGGCACGAAAAAGAATCAGCAATGAATGTTGACGAGAACAGCGGGTATAGAACACGGTAGATCGCATGATGCAGTAGTCGATCGCGAACGCTTGCCTTACTGATGGTGCGCGGCTTCGGATCGGAGATGGAAAAGGTATGATATGAGCCATGAGTATAAGTACGGCTCACCAGATCATTGTGCAGGCAGATCAGGTTATCCATCAAACACAAAGAAAACTCCTGTACATCAAGCTTGCCGCGTTTGCCAGAAAGAAATTCCTGCCAAGCTAGAAGGAGATTCTCGCGTGATATGAAATGCTGAAAATTCCATGAAAATACCCCCCCCCCCGAACATTTTTCACCCCCGATTCTCCAAAAAGCGAAGGGTGCGTATGCATTGTGGCACCAGTATCACCAAACACTAC
>JBBTYA010000002.1:0-60511 GCA_038061995.1 Patescibacteria group bacterium
TTTGGCTTGATAACTCCAGTCTTTGCGGCCTTATCAATCTTTTGGAACACGGCGGGAAGGAGTTTTTGTGCCTCCTTTATGTTGCCCGCTTCCACGAGCTTGCGGAATTGCTTTACAACATCTTTATATGCCTTTGCGCGCGTGACATTACGGGCGCGGCGCGTCTTGGATTGGCGTAGTGCTTTCTCTGCAGATTTCGTATTTGGCATGGTCGCGAGTATACAATAATGGTCAGATGAAATCAAGTATCTGCGTTATCCCGATGTTTGATTTTTTGGATCTGATCGCGGATGCTCATCGCCGTTTCATAGTCCATTTTTCGAACGGCTCGCTCCATCATCTTTGTGAGCTGAGCAACTGCACCCTGAGAGCCAGAGCTTGCGAGCTGTGCGATGGTTGGCGTGGTGGCTTCTGCGGGAGCGCGACTGACCGGGAGATCAAAGCCGCCAATGTGTTTTTGCACGCTTTGGGGGATAATGCCACGTTCGGTGTTATAAATTTCTTGTCGCGCACGGCGACGTTGTGTTTCTCCAACAGCGGCAAGAATAGACTTTGTTTCCTTGTCCGCATATAAGATAACGTGCCCCTCTACGTGACGTGCCGCGCGACCCATGGTTTGAATCATTGTTGTGGTGTTGCGGAGGAACCCTTCTTTATCCGCATCAAGAATGGCAACAAGAGATACTTCGGGGAGGTCGAGACCTTCGCGGAGGAGGTTTACTCCTACAATGACATCGTAGGAGCCTAGGCGAAAGTCTTTGAGAATTTGCAGGCGGTCGAGCGTTTTAATTTCTGAATGGAGATAGTTTACCTTCACATCGTTGCGCGCTAAAAATTCAGCAAGGTCTTCCGCCATACGCTTGGTGAGTGTTGTCACAATAACGCGCTCGTTGCGCGCGACGCGCTCGCGGATGCGTCCAAGGAGGTGCTCTATCTGGCCTTCGGTTGGATGTATCTCTACTGTTGGATCAAGAAGCCCTGTGGGGCGTACGAGTTGCTCTGCGATGCCTTTCTTCTTTGCTTTCTTGAGCTCGTATTCGCTCGGCGTAGCAGAAACATACACTGTCTTTTGGATGCGCTTCACAAACTCAGTAAACATGAGGGGGCGATTATCGATTGCCGAGGGGAGGCGAAAGCCATAATTAACCAGCGTTGTTTTGCGGGCGTGGTCACCGGCGTACATACTGCGCAATTGAGGTACTGAAATATGCGACTCATCGATAATGGTGAGAAACTCTCCCTTTTGTGCAAAGAAGTCTAAAAGCGTATACGGCGGCGCTCCCGGCTTGCGGAAGTCGAGGTGTGCTGAATAGTTTTCGATGCCATGGCAGTAGCCAGTCTGGCGAATCATCTCCATGTCGTGGAGTGTGCGTTCATGGAGTCGACCGGCTTCAAGGTGCTTGTCTTGTGCTTTTAATACTTTGACGTGCTTTTGGAGCTCGCTCTTTATATTCTCAATGGCGATACCATTTTTTGAATCATCTGCAATCCAATACTTTGCGGGGAAAATAGTAGTCTCCTCAATAGGCTCATATGTTGGCGTGAGTGTGGCGAGTTCATCGGCGTCAGGAATATCGGCGCGCTCAATGGCGGCGATGGCAGTGCCGCGGAATGTAACGCGAGTAATCTCTTGAGCGCTTGGTGAAATGATTTCAATCTCATCACGTGTTTTTCGGAATGTGCCACGCTTAAGTTCGATATCTTGCGCATACTGAAGTCGCATGAGATTACGCGCAAGATCCGAGGGCGTCATCTTCTTTTTTGTGAAGAGCTCAAGGCCCATCTTCTTGTAATCTTCAGGAGAGCCGAGGTTATAGATACACGAGACTGAGGCGATAATAATAACGTCATCGCGACTCATAATCGCCTGCGTTGCGGCGTGACGAAGTCGATCAATCTCTTCGTTTATCTTTGAGTCCTTTTCAATGTACGTATCGGTAGTCGGGAGGTATGCTTCCGGTTGGTAATAATCGAAGTAACTCACGAAGTAGTGCACGGCATTGTCTGGGAAGAATGTTTTAAATTCTCGATAGAGCTGGGCGGCGAGCGTTTTATTGTGAGAGATAATAAGTGTCGGCTTGTTATACTTTTGGATAACGTGGGCCATGGTAAATGTCTTTCCAGAACCCGTAACACCCAAAAGCACCTGGTCACGCAGGCCTTCTTTAAGTCCTCCAGTGAGTTGTGTGATAGCCTCTGGCTGGTCGCCAGCTGGTTCGTAGGTTGATTTGAGGTTAAAGAGTGGCATGTCGCAGAGATAAAAATCGTGCTATGCTCTTGCCTATACGTATGATTAGTTATCTTGAAGGAATCGTTGTTGCACGCGGCGAGCGCACGCTTACTATCACTGCTGGAGGGGTGGGGTACACCCTTGTCTGTACGTCAAAATTGCAGGAAAGTGTAACAAAGATAGGGGCAGTAGTCAAGGCATTCGTGCATACCCAAATGAACATGCGAGAGGGGGTTTTTGACCTCTTTGGGTTTCTCTCGGAGCGTGAGCGCGAGCTCTTCGTGCTACTCACATCCGTTTCCGGTATCGGCCCTAAAAATGCCATGAGTATTCTTGCAACCGTAGATCCTGGCTTGCTCAAAGCTGCGGTTATGAAGGGGGATGCCGACTATTTACGCACAGTCTCTGGCCTTGGCCCAAAGACTGCACAGCGTCTTATTATTGAGTTGAAAACAAAGATCGAAGGCATGGATGTCGGTTCGATGCCCGATGTTGATCTGGACGCAGAACGGCAGGCGATGGAAGCCCTTATCGCATTGGGGTATTCGGCCTACCAAGCAAAAGAAGCGCTTGCGCATGTTTCTACAGAGGCTCGTGACGCTCGCGAGCGAGTCCGCGATGCACTGCGCGCGTTGAGTAAACACTCATAATGCAGAACTCATTTCTCACAACTATCGAGTGGCTTGCATTTCAGAAGAAGCTTGGCCGTGCCGCATGGCGATATGACGCCGGCGGGGTTGTCGCGAACATCATTCGCCACGATCTTTCTTTTGGAAAAAATTACCTGTACATACCACATGGTCCTATCCTTGATACCGCAGAAGCAGCCGGTGGGTATGATCGTGCCATCCGTGCTTTTGTAGACGCGGTGACAGCTATCGCAAAGCGCGAAGGAAGTATTTTTATCAAATGTGAGCCATTGCACGATCCCGTAAAACAATTACTTATTCGCGCCGGGTTCGCTCACAGTACAAAAGCATTGCAACCGACGCGGTCGCTCCTCCTAGATCTCTCGCAATCAGAGGAGGATCTTCTCTCTGGCATGCACCACAAAACGCGCTATAACATCCGTCTCGGCGAGCGCAAAGGGTTGCGACTTGAACCAAGTATGGACGGCACTGCATTTTGGCGACTTATGCAACAGACGGCGAAGCATGATGGCTTCTCTCCTCACCCCGCGTCATACTATCAGGCGCTTATTGATTCTTTTGCCGGCGCTGGCGTGCTCCAGACACAGCTCTTTCTTGTACGTTATGAGGATGCCGTAGTCGCTGGTGCTATTATCCTCACGCACGGCGATACCATCTATTACTTGCATGGTGCTATGGATCGGGCGCATAAAACGCTCAAGGCTCCTAGTTTCATGCGTTGGGAGATTATTCGGCACTACCAGGGGAAGGGAGTCCACTGGTATAACTTTTGGGGGATCGACGACGATCGTTGGCCGGGCGTTACACGCTTTAAAACGGGGTTTGGCGGTGCGGAGGTTGAATATCCAGGCGCATGTGATATGACGATATCGCGTGGGTGGCATGTCATATATCGCATCGCCCGCTCCCTACGTTTTTCATGAAGAAACTCTTCCGTCGTATAAAAAATACTCTCGCTCCGTGGTATCACGGAGGCGTTGCTCATCTTGCGGCATGGTACTACGGGTACCCCTCTCGTCAGATGAAAGTTATTGGCGTGACGGGAACAAAAGGGAAGTCAACGGTGGTATTCATGCTCGCGCATATTCTTGAGGCCGCAGGGCATCGCGTCGCATCAATCGGCTCTCTTGGGACTCGTATTGGAAGCCAGTCATGGCCCAACACGTTAAAAATGACCATGCCAGGGCGATTTTATCTGCAGCGTTTTTTAGCGCGAGCACGAGAGGCGCAATGTGAGTATGTAGTAATGGAGGCTACGTCTGAAGGACTTGCTCAGAATCGTCACTACGGAGTGACGTTTGATTGTGCCGTATTTACGAATCTGCACCCGGAGCATATTGAGTCTCATGGATCGCTGGATCGATACCGGGAAGCAAAAGAAAAACTGTTTGCGGTAACGAGTGGTATCCATGTGATCAACGCAGACGATGCAGTCAGTGAGATATTTGCTCAGCATCCCGCAAAGCGCACTATCTTTTTTGGCATTGATCGTGGCGATATCCGTGCGAGTAATGTCACGGTAAATGCTCATACTGCTACCTTTCACGTATTTGATACACCGTGCACACTCCATGTGGGCGGGCGTTTCATGATAGCGAATGCACTTGCAGCGATTGCTACGGCTGCGATGTATGATATCGATGTTCCTACGAGCTGTGCTGCGCTCGGTGCTCTGCCTATAGTGCCGGGGCGTATGCAGTACATACAGCGAGAGCCGTTCTCGGTTGTTGTTGATTATGCACACACGCCCGACTCGTTGCGTGCGGTGTATGAAACGCTCCGTCCATTAAAGCCTTTTCGTCTCATTGTGGTGCTTGGTGCTGCTGGTGGCGGTCGTGACACGTGGAAGCGTCCGCAATTCGGTGCTATCGCAGGAGAATGTGCGAGTGAAATCATTCTTACCAACGAAGATCCTTACGATGAAGATCCAGATGCTATCGTGCATGCAGTGCATGCAGGTATTCCAGCGCATGCATCGGTTCGCGTTATTATGGATCGGGGGCAGGCAATTCGCGCGGCAATTCGTTTAGCGCAAACGGGTGATGTCGTGGTGATCACGGGGAAGGGGTCGGAGACGTCGATTGCGGGCCCTCGGGGCCTACGTACGTCTTGGTCTGATGCCGACGTCGCCCAAGAGGCTTTGAGGCCCTGACAATGGTCGCTGACTGGTTTATACTTTCACTATGGACGAAGAGCTCTATGCACGCCTTGCGCGCAATGAGGAACAGCGCCTAAACACGCTCAGCGATACGGGCGGTTTTTGGGGGCTCATCGTGCTCGTGCTCCTTCTTCTCGCAGCTGCAGTTTTCATGTTCCGTGCCGGTGATCCTGTTGACCCCACCATAACAGCGCAGCCATCACCAACGCAGGCAGAAGTGCGCCAGCCGCGCATGTATACCGTTTCGTATCGTGGTGGCGTGTTTAGTCCCACCAACCTTCGCATTCATATTGGCGACACTGTGCGCATGAGAAACGATGGCATTGCACCATTACGTATTGTGAGTGATCCGCATCCCGCCCACACAGGACTCCCCGGACTTGATAGTGTTTCCGATATTCCTCAAGGAAGTTATTTTGCTTTTACCTTTACGAAAGCGGGAATTTTTGGCTATCATAACGAGCGCGATAGTTCAGAAACAGGAGCGATCATGGTACGCTAATACTATTCATGGCAAAAACTCTTTCATTCCACGGGGGCACGAAGACAGTAACAGGTTCGAACTATCTTATTGAAACAGATGACGCTCGTATTCTCATCGACTGCGGCCTCTTCCAAGGTTCTCGCTATAACGAATCTCTTAATTTCGAAAAGTTTGCTTATAATCCGGTTTCCGTTGGAGCTATTTGTATTACTCACAGTCACGCCGATCACGTAGGGCGACTGCCTAAGCTATATAAAGACGGGTTCCGAGGTGCGGTGCTCGCAACTGAACCTTCAGCGGCTGTTATGCGCGTTGCGCTCTTTGATACGTTTGAAAAAATGATGCAAGACGCACAGGAAGAGGGTCATCAGCCTATGTACTATCGTGAAGATGTCGAGGCGGTGCTCCAACTTATCGAGCCAATCCGCTACGATGAACCACGTTCTGTAGGTTCTCTAACCGTCACCTTCCGTCAGTCGAGCCATATTCTTGGCTCAGCATTTGTTGAGGTGCGCATCCCAGAAGCATCTGGAGAGCGCCTCCTCTTATTTACGGGAGACTTGGGCAACCCACCTTCCGCGATCCTCAACCCCATTGATGAACCTAGCGCTGCGCGAGACGTTATCATTGAAGCTGCATATGGCAATCGGCTACACGAAGATCGCGACGAGCGGCGGACTATTTTGCGCGACACTATTTTAGAAACGGTACGCGCAGAGGGCACGCTCATGATCCCATCGTTTGCTATAGAACGTACGCAAGAGATTCTCTTAGAGCTTGAAGAGCTTTTTAGTACAGGTCAGATCCCTAACACTATTCCCGTATTCGTGGATAGCCCTCTCGCCATTCATATCACGGAAGTGTATAGCAAGTTTTCAAATTACATGAACGCTGGCGCAGTGCAGACGCTCGAGAAGTATGGCGGACTCTTCTCATTCCCGTGGTTGACCTTTACTCATACCGTAGAGCAATCAAAGGGGATTAATAACGTGTCTGGTCCTAAAATTATTATTGCCGGTTCAGGCATGTCGCAAGGTGGTCGCATCTTGCATCACGAGACGCGCTACCTTCCTGATGCTAAAAGCACCATTCTGTTTGTAGGGTATCAGGTGCAGGGGAGTCTCGGCCGTCGTATCCTAGACAAGGAGCCGCACGTGACGATCTTCGGGCAACTTGTTCCGGTGAAGTGTCGCGTGAAGGCTATCGGCGGCTACTCTGCGCACGCTGATCAGCAGGGCCTCATGGATTTTCTTAAGCGCATTCATGCACAAGGGAATCTCTCCCGCGTATTCGTAGTCCAAGGAGAACCTGATGCAGTTACGGCGCTGAGCGAGCGCATTACCAGTGAGCTTGGAGTTGAGGCCTTTTGCCCCGATCAAGGCGCCTCGTTCCCTCTTGACGAGAAATAAAAAACGGGTTGATTTTAGCTGCCCATCGTGCTAGGATGGGGCGCTTGTACGTCACTGTATTTCTATGGCCACCATTTCAATTCCAGAAGAACTGCCTTTAATTCCGTTGAAAAATACGGTGCTTTTTCCGAAGATTGTCATGCCGCTGGTCGTGCAGCGTCAGAAATCTGTGCATGCCTTGGATGTTGCTATGGCGCGCGACCAGCTCGTGTGTTTTGTCGCACAGAAAGATATGCGCGACGATGTCTCCGCTGATGACTTTTATCGCGTTGGTGTTGTCGGCCGTGTCATTTCCGTCTTCCGTCTTCCCGACGGTTCCGCAAAAGTAGACGTCGAAGGTATTGTGCGTGTACGTCTTGAGAGTGTACTCCAAGATGATCCGCTATTCCGCGTGCGCGTAACTGCGATGCCACTCCAATACGCACATGAAGATCTCCCAACACAAGTACTCTTGCGTCGAGTGATTGATCAGTTTTTAAAGATCTCTGAACTGCGCTCAGTCCAGGCGGTTGCTCCAGAAGTGGCGTTCATGATTTCTAATAGTAAAGATATCGAGCAGGTCATTAGCTTCGTCGCGGTAAACGTGAACCACGGCGGCCCTGAAGATCAGCAACGAATCCTTGAGCAGGTAGCAAGTAAAGATGCGCTCTCGAACCTCAATGTACTTATAGCGCGCGAGTTAGAGATTCTTGAAACGGAACGATCCCTTGCTCGCGAAACCAAAAAGAAAATTGGTAAAATGCAGCGCGAAATGTTTTTGCGTGAGCAAATGAAGAGCATTGAAAAAGAGCTTGGCGTCGATGATGAGCAGGCGGAGTTCGATGTGCTGAGGGAAAAAATCCTTGCGGCGCACATGCCCGAAGAGACCGAAGCTAAGGCGCTCAAAGAATTGGGTCGCCTTGCGCGCATGCCAACCTATAGCCCAGAGACATCGTACATTCGTACCTATTTAGACTGGCTGATCGAATTGCCGTGGCAAGAAATCTCTCAAGAGAAGATTGATCTCAAAGAAGCTGAAAAAATCCTCCACACCGACCACCATGGCATGGAGAAGGTAAAGGAGCGTATTTTAGAGTACATCGCAGTGAAAAAGAAAGTTGCGAAACTGCGCGGCCCTATTCTGTGTTTTGTTGGCCCGCCAGGAACGGGCAAGACGTCTGTAGGTAAATCTATCGCCCGCGCGCTTGGACGCACATTTGTGCGTATGTCGTTAGGTGGTATTCGCGATGAGGCAGAGATTCGCGGCCATCGCCGTACGTACGTTGGAGCGATGCCAGGCCGTATTATTCAGAGCATCAATAACGCCAAGGTGAAAAACCCGGTGATTATGCTTGATGAGATTGATAAGATCGGTGCCGACTTCCGCGGTGACCCATCTGCAGCATTGCTTGAGGCATTGGATCCAGAACAAAATAGTTCCTTCTCGGACCACTATTTAGAGGTTCCGTTTGATCTCTCCGACGTGCTTTTCATTGCAACCGCGAATGCGCTCGATACTATTCCACCAGCATTGCGCGACCGTCTCGAAATGATCCGTTTTCCGGGATATACCGAATTGGAAAAAATTGAGATCGCAAAACAGTTTATTTTACCAAAGGTGCTAGAGAACCATGGTCTCACGAAGCGTTCGGTCACATTCCCAATTCCCGTATTAAAAGATATTGTCACCAAACACACCTATGAAGCAGGTGTGCGTGATCTCGAGCGCCAGATCGCCACCATCGTACGTAAGGCGACACGTCAATTAGTGCAAAATCCAAAGAAGACATCAATCGCGATTAATCCAGCTACACTACACACCTATTTGGGCCCCGTGAAGTTTACGCATCAGAAAGCAGAGGCAAAAGATGAAGTAGGCGTCGCAACGGGTATGGTGTGGATGCCAACGGGCGGAGATGTGCTCACTATTGAAGCAACCATGATGCCGGGTAAGGGCCGCCTTACGCTCACTGGCCAGTTAGGTGATATGGCGCGAGAGTCTGCGCAGGCCGCTTTGAGTTTTGCTCGTGGCTATGTAGCGAAACAGAAAAAATCCAAAGAAGATTTTGGTGCTTTTGATATTCATATTCACCTTCCTTCGGGCGCTATTAAAAAAGATGGACCTTCCGCAGGTACGGGGCTAGCAACTGCGCTCATTTCACTTTTCTCTGGAGTGCCGGTACGTCGTGACGTTGCGATGACTGGTGAGGTCACGTTGCGCGGAAAGGTGCTTGAAATTGGGGGCGTGAAAGAGAAGGTGCTTGGCGCACATCGCGCAGGCATTCGTCACGTGATCCTTCCTATGGAGAATAAAAAGGATCTTGAAGATGTTCCTGCAGAGATAAAGAAGCGGATTACTATCCATTTTGCACGCACGATGGAAGACGTGCTCAAGATCGCACTACGCGCATAACATATCCCTTTCTGGCGCCTAGGGTGCGTGCTATGCTCTGCATATGCGCGCTGGGTATTTTCTTGATCCACAGTTTCTCCATGCTACTGCAGTATTAGCGGGTACGATGGTTGGTGTTGGCATCTTTGGACTCCCATTCGCATTCGCAAAGGCCGGCTTTGGCATGGGCCTTATTTTTTTTGCGCTGACCATTTCCGCGACCATCGCGATGAACCTCATGTTCTCTGAGGTGATTCTGAGAACACGAGGCAAACATCAGCTCGTAGGCTACACGCGAGAGTATTTAGGCCTCATTCCACAGCGCATCGTTCTGCTCGCGAACATACTCGGTATTTCCGGAGCACTGTTAGCATATATTATCGCAGCGGGTGAGTTCTTATCTTGCATTTCTGCTTCTTTCGTCGCCATCGACCCAAGCTGGTTTTCTTTCGCCTTTTTCCTTCTTGTCTCATGCATTCTTCCGTTTGGTTTCCGCACTATTGCAACGATAGAATTTGGCTTAGCAATCATTTTTTCTGTCATCATTCTTTCCATCACCGGTGTGAGCATTCCTCATATCTCCGTAGAGCACTTCCAAGGTTTTAATAGTGATTTCTGGTTTCTTCCGTACGGAATTCTTTTGTTTGCTTTTGCTGGACTCACATCACTCCCCATACAGCGAGAAGTGTTGCGTGGCAAAGAGAGATTACTGCGCCCCTCCATCATTACGGCGGTGAGCATTGTGGGTACGCTCTTTCTTCTCTTTACGATTGCTGTTGTGGGTGTGATGGGGCCCAACACCGAGCCACAGGCGCTTACGAATCTTGCGGATACGCTCGGTGGTGTGGGGCATCTCATCGTAACCCTCGGATCATTATTTGGAGTTGTCGCGATCACCACATCATACCTCATGCTGGGTACGGCGCTTACTGACATCTTCCGTCTTGACTACGGCATCCCGCGACGTTGGGCGCTTCTGCTTGCCGGTGTTCCGCCCATTCTTTTATATATACTTGGATTGCGGAGCTTCATCACCGTCATTAGTCTTATTGGCACACTTGCCATCGGTATTGAATCCGTGGTGCTGATCGTCCTCTACCGGCGTTCTCAAAAAGAGGGGACGCGGGACCCTGAGTACCAAGTGCATATCCCATTTGCACTCCAGATTGCACTTGCTATGGTGTTTGTAGGAGGGGTTATTTATGAGCTTCTTTTTGCGTAAGTATGCTGGTCGCATTGAGCGCATCGCCTGGTATACGTGGTGCGCCTTGGTGCCACTACAACTACGATGGGTTCTCTGGTCAGCCGACTGGTATTTTATCGAATGGCGGTCGGTCTTCTTTTATGCGTCCGACGCGCTTTTTTGTATAGCGTTTGGTGCGTGGCTTTTACGTATGGCGCGCGCCCGAACGCCTTTGTGGCGCCCGAGTGACACTATTCTTAGCATCTTTCTCTTGTGGGCGTTACTGGGCGTAGGCTGGGCTGATAGTCGCGTTGTGGCCCTATATGCCTGGCTACGCCTTGCGCAGGGGGCTGCCATCTATTGGATGACTCGTAGTAGCGTCGGAGGGTACGTTTCCACTGCCCGCACACTGGGTGCTCTCGCGGCAGGCGTTTCGTTACAAGCGATAATTGCCATTGGGCAATATATTACTCAGCACGATCTTGGACTTCGCTTTCTTGGCGAGACACTGCTTGCCCCCGGCATGTTTGGAGTTGCCTCATTCTTTGTTGGCGATATGCCGATCCTCCGTGCCTATGGCACATTTCCTCATGCGAACGTACTGGCTGCGTGGATGCTGTTAGCGCTTTGCATAGCCGCGGGCGTTGCCAGGTATAACCGCTCTTGGTTGTTTGGGGGCGTGATCTTTCTATGGACGTGGGCATATGCGGTTTCGTTTTCCCGCACGGCGTGGTTTGCCGGAGCAATCGTGTTACTTGGGGCGTTGGTGGTAAAGTACGCGCGCCACATCCCGCGAGCATTTCTCTGGGGGGCAGGCGTTGGAGCTGTTTCTATTTTTCTTTTGTTTCCGAATCATTTCCTCACGCGAGCGCGACTGGACTCGGGTGAGGAGGCGGTGCGCTTACGTGCGTTATACATGAGAGAGTCTGTAGGTGCGGCATCAAGTCATCCGTTGAGTTTTACGACGATTGCTGGTGTGGGGATCGGCCAATATACGACGTGGCTTGCCGGTGCTGTTCCCTTTCTCCCGCGTCAATACTATCAACCGGCACATAGTGTTCCCATTCTTATCTTTTCCGAGCTTGGTGTTATCGGATTTGTTATAGGTATATGGTGGCTCGTGCGCGTTGGCAGTGAGCTTTTTCCACTTCGGGGCAGGGAGTTTGTTTTTTGGAGCGTGTGTGCCGTAGTCGCTACGCTTGGTTTCTTCGATCATTTCTTTTGGACGCTTCAGCAAGGGCGCGTAGCGTTCTGGCTTTTACTAGGAGCGTTCAGTACAATGCATCCACATTGGTATGACGTCTAACGATCCCTCACAGCGAATGCAACTCATGAAGGCGATTAGAGATGAGGTGTTCGCATTTCACACTTCTCCTCTGTATCACGAACGCGTACAAGCCGGTGTATTTCCAGTTATCGGAGAGGGGAGTCATGATGCGCGGATCGTATTCGTTGGCGAAGCTCCTGGGAAGAATGAAGCGCTGACGGGGAGGCCCTTCTGTGGTGCTTCTGGAAAAGTACTGGACATATTACTTGCAGGTGTGGGTATTGCGCGTGGCGATGTCTACATTACGAATGTGGTGAAAGATAGGCCGCCAATGAATCGCGACCCTCTTCCTGAAGAGATTGCTGCATACGGTCCGTTCCTCGAGCGTCAGCTTTCTATTATTCAACCAAACGTTATTGCACCACTAGGACGTTTTGCTATGGCATACGTTATGCAGTTGTATGGCATCGGAGATGAGGTAAAACCAATTAGCCATATCCATGGTACGGCGTTCACGGGAGCCGCGCCGTGGGGAGTCGTCCACGTAGTGCCTCTCTACCATCCCGCAGTTGCGGTGTATAATCGTACTATGTTGCCAACGCTCCAAAAGGACATAGAGCAACTCACTCAATTAGTGGCGCATCAGTAATGGAAGCACTCATACAAACACTGCAGGGGTATATCGGGAGCATCGATCAATATTGGTATCTCATTCTTTTCGTCGGGCTTTTTATTGAAGGGTTTAGCGCCTTACTTATCGGCGGCTTTCTTATTTCTATTGGTGCTATCGCGCTAGTACCTGGGATTATCGTATTAAGTGCGGGAGAAATATTGGCAGGATACATGTGGTATGGCGTCGGAGTATGGGGCGGCACTGCCTCACTGCAGTGGTTTGTGCGTGGGCGACCTAGCCGTGAGCGGCTACTCACAAGAGTGCGCAAAGCATTTGAACAATATGGGGGAGCGGTTATTTTTCTTGCAAAGGTTACTTTTTCTATCACTATCGTAACGCAAATTCTCGCAGGTTCTCTTAAATATCCATTCAAAAAGTTTTCGCTCTACAATATTACGGGTTCTCTTATTTGGGTTGGGATTGTTGCTGGATTCGGATTCTTCTTTGGGGCGAGCTACCAGGCGTTCGTGGATTACTGGGATAGCGTCAGTAATATGATTATGGTGGCGCTGGTGACTATCGCACTCGTTATGCTATTTCGGTCACTCTTCCGCTCGGTTATTACTGAATACCTCGATGTTGCAGAGGGCATTGAGCGCATTCATACCATTTCACATCGGTGGCTCCGTAAGCTTTTCGGCCCACACGAATAGGCCGCGTTTTATTGTCTGTGAGCCGTTGGTATGGTATACTCTAAGAACATTATGAATCTTAGGAAATATGCGGTGTTTTGCGCGCTTTCTCTGGCGCTCACGCTCTCGCATTCCGCACAGGCTGCTTCTAAGCAATCCAACCCGGAATCCCGGTTTTTTGTGAAGTCGCAATCTCCACTATGGCGAAACAGCTTCAATGCGCGCCATGTTTTTCCTGAAGGCTTTTCTGCCAATCTCTCTGATTGGCAGCTTCGTGTTGCTCGCGCATTTAATATAGATGTTCAGCCTCTTGGCCAGCTCTTTATTTTAGAAGAGGCCGCACCGCAGGAGCGCGCATTACCTGATGCGTCAATTCCTTGGGGTGTTGGAGCAATGTATGACCTTCCTTCTCTTGCCACTCGCCCTGTGGGCGGCAAAGGCGTTTCCGTCGCGGTTGTTGATACGGGCGTTTCACAACACCCTGATCTTGATCGCCGTGTCTCGCTTTGCAAAGATTTTACGGTTGCACGAGGAGCTACAAATGTGTGCATTGATACCAACGGTCATGGCACTCATGTCGCTGGGGTCATAGCCGCCGATGGTGGGGAAGACGGACTTGGTATTTTTGGTGTTGCGCCTGAAGCATCTCTTGCGATTTACAAGGCATGCTCTGCAGAGGGTGAGTGTTGGGTTGACGATGTTGCTGCTGCGATTCGCGCGGGCGTTGATGATGGTGCGCAGATCGTTGTGGTGAGCGCCGGTGCAGATTCTGCGCACAGCGTTTTAGCAAATGCAGTAAAATATGCTCTTGATAAAGGAGTTCTTGTCATCGCTGCCGCGGGGAATGATGGGCCATACGCGGGAAGCGTTGACACACCAGCTCGTTTGTCCGGAGTGCTTGCCGTTGGCGCACTTGATACCCAAGGCGGTACTCCAGAATGGAGCTCTCGTGGTTCGAACTCACGCTCGCTCCTAGGCGTGCTCGAAGATGGAGATATCGCTTTTGCTGCTCCTGGCGTGCGCGTGCAAGGTCCTTGGCTTTCTGGTGTATATGCTGAACTTTCTGGCACCTCTGTTGCCGCCCCGCACGTTGCTGGCGTTGCTGCAAAAGTGTGGAATGCAAGTGTAAAGAATCCGGCGTACTATGTGCGCGATGTTCTCGAGAAGATCGCTCGCGATCAAGGCGTTGAAGGTGAAGACAACGCAACGGGTCTTGGCACTCCCGTGATCAGTCAGTAGGAGTAGATAAAAAGAATCCCCGACGCCGCATTGCGGCGTTGCTTTGTTTTTCGGTACAATAGAGGTAATGCGAATCAATCACGTCATCAAGACGCTCATCACTTCAGATTTTCTTATTAACTCTGGCTTCGCATCCTTCGGCCCGATCTTTGCGATATTCATCACACAGCAGATAGATGGTGGGTCAGTGCAAGTCGTTGGCTTTGGTACGGCAATTGCGCAACTCTGCAAAGTGCTCTTCCAAATTCCAGTAGCTCGGTATCTTGATAAGAATCATGGAGAGTACGATGATTTTATTTCTATGGTTCTTGGGACCGCGCTTGTTTCTGCTATTCCGTTTCTTTATCTCTTTGCTTCGCTACCGCTCCACATTTATCTCATTCAAGGATTATTCGGCCTAGGGCTCGCACTTACTGTGCCGCCTTGGTATGCCATTTTTACGCGCCATATTGATCGAGGGCAGGAGAATGTTGAATGGTCGCTCGAATCAGTGGCGGTTGGCATCTCGGGAGCATGCGCCGCGGCTCTCGGAGGGTTGCTCGCAACGCACTTTGGATTTCAATCAGTATTCTTTGTGGCGGGGCTCTTTACGATGGCGGGGATGGGTGTACAGTTGTTGATATACAACGATCTTCGTCGCAAGGTACCACGAGGTGTTGTAAAACCGAACCCAGATCGCATCGGATAGTATCTCTCATATGGAACTTCGTTTTCTTCTTGTCGGTGGCGGCTCTGGTGGGCATGCGTTTCCGCTTGCTGCTATCGGTCGCGCACTTGGTGAGCGCGTTACTGCGCAAAGTTACACTCCTCGCATCCTTATGCTTGGTATCGGTGGTCGCGATGGGTTTCTTGCTCGCGCCGCAACGGAGTATGGGTTTGCATACACGTCTATTTTTGCAGGGAAGACGGATCGTAGCATTGTGCGCTTGCCGTGGGAGGCGTTCAAAACAAGCGTTGGCTTTTTGCAATCGCTATGGCACCTTCTCTGGTTTATGCCCGATGCGGTTATTAGTAAGGGCGGATACGATTCACTGGCACCGGCTCTTGTCGCATGGCTCTATCGCATCCCACTGTTTCTCCATGAGTCTGACGCTGTTCCCGGCTCGGTACAGCGCATCGTGACGCCCTTTGCAAAGAGTGTGTTTCTAGGGTTTAAAGAGGCTCAGCGTTTTTTTGGTACAACGCCTACGCTCGTAACGGGGAATCCAGTGCGCCCCAACATCACAACGGGTAATCGCGAGAGGGCGATAACAACCTTTCATGTACAGAAAGAGATCCCAACACTTTTCGTTCTTGGAGGGAGTCAGGGTGCACAACAAATAAACGATATTATTCTTAGCGGTATTTCTGAAATAACAGAAGCGTATAATGTCATCCACCAGTGTGGTACGGAAAAACATCCTGCCGTACAAGCGGAACGCGAGCGTCTCATTCGTGATGGTGCGGGTTCGTACGGAGATCGGATTGCCGCTCGATACAGCGCAGTCCCATTTCTTGACGGACAAGAGCTCGCAGATGCGTATGCGCTCGCAGACGTCGTGATTGCCCGCGCGGGCGCCGGTACGCTCGCGGAGCTTTTGGTATTAGGGAAGCCGGCCGTTGTGGTGCCGCTCGCATGGGCGGCCCACGGACACCAGCTGGCGAATGCTGCAGCGGTTGCAACCTATGGCGTGCGCATCGTTGAGGGGGCGAATATTACGCCGCATATTCTTATGAATCAGGTGCGTGCACTTCTTGATCCCAGTGAGCGCGACCGCGTGAGCGCTCTTATGCGTACGGGCGCACAGCCAGATGCCGCTATGCGTATTGCAGATGCCGTGCTCACGAGTATACTCTAACCACCATGTCGTGGCGTACTATCGGTTTTGAGACTCACAAAAAGCGCTGGGAACAAGGGCTCCCTAGTGGAGCTCACGCATTTTTGTGGTCCGGTCTTGGAGGTATCGGAAAGCGCACATTCGCGCTCGAGCTTATCGAGCGCATACAGCCAAACCCGGGAGCGCGTATCATTATTGCGCCCCAAGACGATTCGGGGGACCACTCCATCTCCATTGAAGCGGTTCGAGACATTATTCCGCTTACCGCGCTTGCATCTGCTCACGGGCCACTGTGCATTATCGTGGACGACATTGAGTCGCTCACGCGCGAGGCGGCAAACGCTTTTTTAAAAACACTTGAAGAGCCGCGCGGCCCTACACTCTTTATCGGCATTACGAGCCGTCCAGGATCTGTCCTTCCCACTATTCGTTCTCGGTGTATTGGAGAATCATTTCCATCGCATAGCGACGCTGTCATTGCTGCGCTTCCGGAAATACAATCATTAAAAAAGGAAGATCGCGAACAGGCTGTTGCCATAGCATGCGGGCGTATCGGTTGGGTAAATCGCGCTCACGCCTCTGAAACACTTGTGGAGTTGTGCGCTTATGCTGCCGCATTTGAGAAGTTGCAAACACAGAGCGTGGCAGAACGCTTTGTGTTTGCACAAAAGCTTATTGCAGATGAGGGCCTTTCTGACGCGCTTGATGTGTGGGTCGCAGCCGCGCATCGAAACTCTTCCAACTTCGCCTCGCGGCCTCACGTGCTGCGCGGCCTTTTAGATCTCGCAGAAAGTGCGCGATTTACGAATGCAAATCAGCGCATTGCGCTTGAAAGCTTTCTTATGAGTTTCTGACTTTCGTTTCTCCCGCTCCTCTGATACACTTGGCAGGTATGTATCAAGCACTTATTCAGTCAAAAAAGAAGGATTTTGATGGTGTTTTTGCCTTTGCACAACAGGAGGCGTCTATGTTGCGCACGGGTCGGGCGCACAGCAGTATCGTTTCCGATGTTCCTGTGGAGTATCTCGGCTCCCGTCTGACCGTAAAAGAACTCGCTACAATCACTGTTCCTGAACCTCGTACCATATTCATTCAGCCGTGGGACAAGGGAGCGCTCTCTGCTATCGAGTCGGGTATCCGCGCGAGCTCTTTAGGGCTGAACCCAGTTGTTGATGGCACTACTGTTCGACTCACGATCCCATCGCTTACAGAAGAACGTCGAAAAGAGTTAGTACGCACACTGAATAGCAAAATGGAGGAGGCGCGTATTCGTATCCGCCAAGTTCGTGAAGATATTTTAAAGAAGGTGCAAACGGCGGTGCGTGAAAAAGAAGCTCGCGAAGATGATCTACGTCATGCGAAAGACGCGGTGCAAAAGATTGTTGACGACCTCAATAAGAAAATTGATACACTTGCACAGGCAAAAGAGCAAGAACTCATGCAATCATAATGACCGCAATTCTCTTCATCCTCGTCATTAGTTTGCTGATCTTTATCCATGAGCTTGGCCATTTTATTATGGCGAAGCGTGCAGGCATGCGTGTTGAAGAATTTGGATTTGGCTTTCCCCCGCGTCTCTGGGGAGTGACGCGTGGAGAAACGGTTTACTCTATAAACTGGATTCCGTTCGGGGGATTCGTAAAAGTGTTTGGGGAGGACGGCGAGCATGCGGCATCTCCTCGTAGTTTTTCTGCCGGCACTGCCTGGCAACGATTTGCGGTTCTTGTCGCTGGCATTGTGATGAACTTTTTGCTCGCAGTTGTATTTCTCACCGTCAACAATGCGGTGGGTGTTCGAACGGCGCTTGATGAAGCTGACCAGGCTATGATCGCCGCGGCAACGCATAAGGCGGTTTATATTGCTCGTGTAGCCCCCGAGAGCCCCGCAGAAGCCGCAGGGATGCGCACATTGGATGTATTAGTCTCTGCACGACGTGGCGACGTGCTACAGTCCATTATGACCGCGGCTGATGTGCAAACATTTACGAATACATACAAGGGCGAAACGGTACAATTTACACTGAAGCGTGGTGAAGAAATGCTTGTGCGCGATGTCGCGCTTCGGGCCGATCCGCCAGTGGGACAGGGACCACTGGGTATCTCTCCATTGTTGATCGGCAAGGTCTCGCATCCGTGGTACGAAGCTCCTCTTCGTGGTTTCCTTGATGCGGCACGCCTTACGTGGGTGACGGTGCAGGGATACGCATCACTTCTAGCCCAACTGGTAACAACGGGAACAGTGAGCGCTGATCTCTCTGGCCCTATCGGTATCGCGTCGCTGACGGGCCAGGCCGCTCGCGTGGGCTGGGATTATCTCATCCAGTTTATTGCGATGATCTCTATCAACTTGGCCGTATTAAACGCATTCCCGTTCCCAGCACTTGATGGCGGAAGAATCCTCTTTCTGGCGATAGAAAAAATCCGCGGCGCGCCTCTTGCGCATACCACAGAAGGACTCGTGAATGGCGTGGGATTTCTTGTACTGCTTCTTGCGATGATCCTCATCACCGCTCGTGACGTGATGCAATTATTCTAACGATATGCGATTTTCAAAACTACTTACAAAAACACTCCGCCATGCTCCTGCTGATGAAAGCGCAGTGAATGCGCAGCTTCTTGCGCGTGGGGGATTCGTACACAAGGAAATGGCGGGTGTGTATAGCATACTGCCCCTCGGTCTTCGTGTTGTCGAAAAAATCGTGCGTATTATCGCAGAAGAAATGGATGCCATCGGCGGGGTGCAGATGAGAACGTCGGTGCTTCAGAACAAGGACATATGGGAAAAGACAGGACGTTGGGATGATGCCGTCGTGGACAATTGGTTTAAAACAACTCTCAAAAGCGGCGGAGAAGTTGGTCTCTCATTCACGAACGAAGAAGCATACGCGGCAATCGTCAAAAATTTTGTGAGCTCGTATAAAGATCTTCCCGTCTACCCCTACGATTTTAAAACTATCTTTCGCAATGAAGCACGTGCGAAGAGTGGCATTCTCCGTGGTCGGGAATTTTATTGGAAAGCACTTTACTCGTTTTCAAAAAACAAGGAAGAGCACGATGTTTTCTACGAACATGCGAAAGAGGCATACCGCCGCGTTTTCGAACGCGTAGGCATTGGCGCGCGTACCTACCAGACATTCGCATCGGGCGGGACATTCTCAAAATACTCACACGAGTTTCAAATGCTCTCAGATGCCGGTGAAGACACTATTTACGTGCATAAAGAAAAGGGCGTTGCGGTGAATCGCGAGGTGCTTACTGATGAAGTACTCGCAGACCTTAGTCTCAATCGCGACGAGCTTACTGAAGAGAAGGCTATCGAAGTGGGTAACATATTCTCGCTTGGGTTTAAGTTCTCGGAACCTTTTAACCTTACCTATAAAGATAGCGAAGGAAATGACGTGCCGGTGTTTATGGGCTCCTATGGCATTGGTATCACGCGACTCATGGGTGCGATTGTAGAGGCATCGCATGATGATCGTGGTATTATCTGGCCCGAGACGGTCGCTCCGTATCGTGTGCATCTTATATCGCTGGGGGATGCTGCTGAACGAGCCGATACTCTTTATGTCGCACTTACGAAAGAAGGGATTGAAGTACTTTATGATGACCGCATAGACGCAACCGCCGGCGAGAAGTTTGTTGACGCAGATCTCATCGGTTGTCCTCTGCGGTGTGTGATTAGCGAGAAAACCGTTGCGCAAGACGTGATCGAGATGAAGCGTCGTGCTGTGTCTGAGCCAGAGCTTGTCACCTACGAAGAACTCATGAACGCGTGCCGTTCTCTCTAGATCTTTGCGTCCCCAGAGGCTTTCTGCTAGGGTTGACGTGCTCTCATGCTCAGTAAATTTTTTGGACTCTGGTCAAAGGATATTGGCATCGATTTAGGTACGGCAAATACCCTCGTCTATGTGCGCGGCAAGGGCATTGTTATTAATGAACCTTCGATCGTCGCACTCAACCAAAAGACTGGAAAAATTCTTGCTATCGGCGAAGGCGCGCGCCGTATGGTTGGCCGTACGCCAGGTCACATTGTCGTAACGCGCCCGATGGTAAATGGCGTTGTTTCTGACTTCGACGTCACCGAGCAGATGTTGAAGTATTTTATTGATCGCGTTCATCGCGAAGGTTTCACCCTATTGCCGCGTCCTCGAGTTGTCGTCGGTATTCCTTCTGGCGTTACAGAAGTGGAGAAGCGTGCTGTGGAAGACGCAACATATAACGCCGGCGCTCGCGAAGTATTTCTTATAGAAGAGCCCATGGCAGCTGCTATCGGTGCTCGTTTACCCGTACAAGAAGCTGTTGCGAATGTCATCGTAGACATGGGCGGCGGAACTACCGAAGTTGCCGTGATTTCTATGGGAGGTCTCATTGCTTCGCGCTCTCTCCGTATCGCGGGAGATAAGCTTATTGATGATATCATCCGCTATATGCGCGACGAGCGGAATATTCTTATTGGTGAAGCAACCGCAGAAAATTTAAAAGTAACCCTTGGTTCCGCACACCCACTCCAGGAAGAATTAAAAGGTACGGTGCGTGGGCGAGACCTGGTCTCTGGTTTGCCACGAGAAATCGCCGTATCATCACATGATATTCGTGAGGCAATGCAGCGTTCTATCAGAAGCATTGTCACGGCGATTAAAGATACTATCGAACAAACGCCACCAGAGCTTACCGCTGATCTTATCAATCGTCAGGTCTATTTAGCGGGTGGTGGGGCGCTCTTGCGCGGCTTAGACACTATGATCGCCGCAGAGACGCAGCTCAATGTTACCGTTGTCGACGACCCACTCACGGCAGTCGCTCGTGGATGTGGTATGGTGCTAGAGAATATTGATGAGCTTCGATCGATGCTCGTGGCGATTGATCGCCAAGCATATACATCGCTCTCATCGTAGCGAATGGCGCGTCCTTCAGGAATACGGAAACTAAGCATTGCCCTTGTGAGCATCCTCTGTATTGGGGGTGTGAATGCTGCAACGGGCGGAGCGCTCCAACGCCTTGCGCAACGCGTTGTCGAGCCTGCTGTAGTTCACATGCCAGGCCTCACGCGTGCGATCCACTGGGTTGGCCAGTGGCAGATTACTCATGAAACGCAAGATGATCTTCAGGCGCACATCGTTTCTTTGTCGGGCCGCTTGGCGCACACACAAGATCTTGTGGATGAGAATACATTTCTGCGTTCCCTACTCAGGCTTTCACTTCCCGAAACGTACGAACGCGTCGAGGCTCGCTTATGGAGTGTCCGCATGGACGGAGACGGCATCAGCGCGCGTATTCAGCGTGGGTCACGCGACGGTATCCGCGAAGGCGGCATCGTTATCTCTCAAGAAGGCGCGCTTGTAGGAGTGGTACGCTCTGTCGCCGAGACAAGCGCCCATATCCAGCTGATTATGGATCCAACATTTTCTGTTGCCGCGCGTACGCTTGAGGGCGGTGTCGATCTCCTTGTGCGAGGCGACGCAGATAAAGGATTGCGCCTTGAGCTGGTCTCTGTGGAAGATGCGATACAAACGGGGGAGACGCTGGTTACTACTGGCGCCGACTCAATCCCTAGCGGCCTTATGATTGGGACTATCGAAAGCGTTGTGCGAGATGCGGCTGCAGTATTTCAATCAGTGCGAGCATCTCCACTCTTTGAGCGTGACTTTGATGGCCGTGTGCTGGTACTCGTTCCTCCGAAACTCTAATGTATCCATCTATACTCTCACTGCGTACCTCATGGCTTTTCCTCGGCGCGTTGTGCGCGGCACTGTGGGGCGTCTCGTTTCTTTTTCCCCTTACCTATCCAGTCATATACACCACGCTTGCAAGCGTGGTTATCTTTGGAGGTGTGGCGTGGACGGGGCGTATCCTCGTTAGCGCATGGATGTGCGAGATTCTCTTTGGCGCCTCTTTCGGAGCATATATCGTACCTGCGCTGTGCATGGTCGCAGTGTATGCGTTATTCCAGTCCGTTGTAGTAGTGCAGCCCATCGAAGATATTCGCACCCCCTCTTTTTCACAGGTTGGTATTGCGGTGTGTGGTGTCTACGCCCTGGCGTTTACAGGATGGGCCATTGATGCGCTCGTGTTCCACGCGCTCTCGACGGAAAGCCTGCGCTCGCGGGTGTACGTATGGGCACGATGGTCATGGATGCTCACCAGTGCCTTTGTAAGTGTCTGCGTGTGGCTTGTTGGGGTAGCGCTGGCGCGCACCAGTGCCTTGAGGTAGAGTTATCCATATGCCGCGATGGTGGTTTTTTAAGCGTCGCACTACTGCGTATGCCGTCTCACTGGACGGTGATGATTGGGTTGCTCCTGAAGAAACACTTGTTGATGTTGGAAGTAGCCACGTTGACGTAGAGCGCCCTGTCGATACCCGTATTTTTTCTCTCGCTCGAGGCACGGTGTGGGTGATAGCTATCGCACTGATGTGTGCATCAGGCGCCCTTGCCGTACAGCAACACGCAACGCTTTCCGCAGCTGCTGAGGCAAATCGTACCGTGCAGATTTCAGTAAGTCCTCCACGCGGAGCGATTGTAGATCGTATGGGGACTCCTTTGGTAAAAAACACGCCTAGCTTTCAAATCGCAATTGTATCTCGCGAGCTTCCCACAGATGCCACAGAGCGCGAAGCCCTCTTCCATACGGTCGCAACGATATTAGGAGAAGATCCGAGCGTATTTGTACCACAATTAGGAGAGCGAGCTCGTGCGCAAAGCGTTTTTTTCGCCGCAACGGGTGTTCCTAAAGAGGCCACTGTGCAGTTCGCACAGTTGTTGGGGAATGGTGTGCATGTGGTAACAACCACAGATCGCGCGTATCTTGATGGCGAGCAGTTTTCCACGGTGCTAGGCTACACGGGGCGAGTATCAGTTGCCGACCGTGAGCGCGACGCAACGTATGCTCAATCAGATCGTGTCGGTCGCGCCGGCGTCGAAGCCTTCTACGAAGAGGAGCTCCGTGGCTCACACGGTAGTATCACGTTCTCTCGCGGAGAGGAGAGCGTGCAAAAGAACGCTACCCCAGGGCATACAGTTGTGCTTGAAGTTGATGCCGATGTGCAAAAGGCACTGTATAATAGTCTCTTTTCGGTCCTGCAAGGTGCGGCAGTTTCTGGCGCTGCGGCAATCGCGCAAGATCCACAGACGGGTGCGGTGCTTGGTATGGTGAGCTTTCCATCCTATGACAACAACCTTTTCGCTGACGGCATCTCACAGTTGGAATATCAACGGCTGTTCACGTCATCGCGAAAACCACTCTTTAATCGTGTGATCGGCGGTACGTATAACCCGGGCTCTACGATTAAGCCCTTCATCGGCATGGCAGCAGTGGAAGAAAATATTATCAGACCTTCAGACAACATTTGGGAATGTGTGAACATCACGATTCCCAACCCCAGCAACCCGTCGCGGCCATACGTGTTTGAAAACTGGCGCCCAGAACACGGACCATTCAACCTCGCGAGAGCAATAGCAACGTCGTGTAACATTTATTTCTTTACCGTTGGTGGCGGGCGCGATGCATTCCAGGGCCTTGGCATTGATCGCATTTCTTCGTATTTACAGAAAGCATTTGCTGATAAGGTGTTAGGCATTGATCTTCCAGGAGAAGTTGCCGGCTTCGTGCCAACTGCTACCTGGAAGCAAGAAAAGCGTGGAGAGCCGTGGTATCAGGGTGATACGTACAACGTTTCCATTGGCCAAGGAGATCTTTCTGTTTCTCCGCTGTGGCTGAACACATACATTAGCGCCATTGCGAATGGTGGGACGCTCTACCAGCCGCGCGTTGCGCAACGAATCCAATATGGTGCTGGTACTCCCGATACTGTTTTTCAGCCAACAGCGCTGGCTAAGCTACCGTTTAGCGGAACGACCATTGCTGCAATGCAAAAAGCAATGCGTGAAACGGTTCTTACAGGGACAGCAAAATTATTAGGAGATCTCCCGGTCTCATCTGCGGCAAAAACAGGAACAGCCGAAGTGACGAAGCACGGAAAGATCAACTCGCTCTTTACCGCGTTTGCGCCCGCAGAGAATCCAAAAGTTGCTATTACCGTGTTGGTTGAAAGTTCGATCTATCGAGAGGGGTATGCGAGCCGCACGGCACACACGTTCTTAAAGTGGTTCTTTACGCGCCCATCCCCGACATCCCCAGCCCAGCCCTTGCCATCCCAGTGAAAGCAGAGTAGTATGGGCCAACAGAAAAGCACCGCCGAGAGGCGGTTTAGTATATGGATACACAATATTTCAGCAAAGAAGGGCTAGAAAAACTCAAACAGGAGCTTTTTGATCGCACTGAAAACGTGCGTCCTGAAATCGCGCGTCGTATCCGTGAGGCAAAGGAACAGGGCGACTTGAGCGAGAACGCAGAATACTCAGAGGCAAAAGAAGCGCAAGCAATCAACGAAGGTCGCATTGAAGAACTCAAGGCAATCCTCGAGAACGCTGTGATCATCGATGACGATCGCAAGCGGGGAGGCATCGTTGCTGTGGGTGCTTCGGTAAAAGTAGAATCAAAGCTTGGTGCGCACACCTACACTATTGTTGGTCCTGCAGAATCAGACCCAGCGCAAGGCTTCATCTCAAATGAATCTCCTCTCGGCTCGGCATTTCTTGGCCGCAAAAAGGGAGACTCCGTGGATGTCAAAACTCCCAAAGGTCTCACAACCTACAAGATCGTAGACGTGAAGTAAGGAGTATACAGAGAAGCCGCCCACTCGGGCGGTTTTTCGTTGCAATTCGGAAGTGAAATGATACTATATCCGATATGCCTTTGGACGATATTCGCGATGGCCGCGTTGCAAAGCGTGCCCATCTTCTTGCATCCCAGCAGGACCCATATCCAGCACACACGTCTCGCACGCACACGATCCGTGCCGTGCTCGATTCATTTGATTCTCTGAGCGCAGAAGCAACGCCGCTCGTGCTTGCGGGGCGCGTGATGGCACGTCGTGAACATGGTGGCGCAATGTTTTTGGATCTCATGGACGCAAGTGGCACATTACAACTCCACGCAACACGCGATGCGCTCGGAGACGACATGTATGCATTGCTCACTGAAACGCTTGATATCGGAGATATCATCGAAGCGTCGGGAACGGTGTTTGTCACAAAACGCGGTGAGCGCACGCTTGAGGTGCGTGGTGCGCGCATGCTTACCAAAACACTCTTGCCGCTTCCAGAAAAGTGGCACGGCCTGCAAGATGTGGAAGAACGCTACCGCAAGCGCTATTTGGATATCCTCTTAAACACAGAGGTGCGGGAAAAGATGATGACCCGTTCGCGCATCGTGCAAGCAATGCGTAGCTTTATGCAGACGCACGGCTTTCTGGAAGTACAAACACCAACACTCCAGCCACTGTATGGAGGCGCATCTGCGCGGCCTTTTAAAACACACATGCATGCGTTAGATATCGATCTCTACCTCCGCATTGCACCGGAACTGTATTTAAAGCGCCTATTGGTTGGTGGTTTTGAGCGAGTGTGCGAATTTACGACCAACTTCCGCAACGAGGGCATTGATCGGGATCACAACCCAGAATTTTCTGGCATGGAGTTCTATGCCGCATTCCAAGATCTCGATTGGGCGATGACCTTCACCGAAGATCTCATAACTCACGTCCTTGAATCACTCCAGCTTGGCACTGCAACCACCTACCAAGGTGTGGAGGTGCATTGGATGCGCCCATTCGTCCGCGCAACATTCTTTGAACTATTACAACAACATGCCGGCGTTTCTTATACGGAAGCCTCAGAAGACGACATGCGTGCAGCAGCAAAGAAACTCGGTGTGGTGATCGAAAAACACGTGACTAAGCCAGGCATCGCTGACGAGCTATTCAAGAAGGTGGTGCGTCCTACGCTTATAGAGCCCACGTTTGTTATCGAATATCCCGTAGAACTCCTTCCGCTTGCGAAGCGTATTCCCGAGCGCCCAGAAGTGGTGAGCGCGTTTCAATTCTATGCAGGCGGCCTTGAGCTCATCAAAGCATTCACTGAATTAAATGACCCCATCGATCAGCGTGAGCGCTTTGCGGGGCAAGAAAACCAGCGTGCGAAGGGCGACGAAGAAGCACAACGCATGGACGAAGATTTTATCCAAGCATTAGAATACGGCATGCCACCTGCCGCAGGGTGGGGTATCGGCCTTGATCGTTTTGTAGCGCTCCTTACTGACTCTCATTCGTTGCGTGAAGTGATCCTCTTCCCGCTCATGAAGCCACAAGAGAACGAATAATATGCTCGATATTCATTTCATCCGAGAGAATGCAGATCGTGTTCGTGAAGCGGCACGCGCTAAGCGTGTGACCGTTGATATCGATGCCATTCTTCGCCTCGATACCGAGGCGCGTGCTATACAAACACAGATTGGTGAAAAAAATCATCAGCGCAATGAGCTTGCAAAGCAGGCCACCGATGGTAAGCCATCCGCCGAAGTCATTGAGGCAGGAAAGCAGATGAAAGAAGAAGTGGCCGAACTTGAAGCGCGCCACGCCGCATTACTGCAAGAGCTCACGCCACTTCTACACGCGGTTCCTAATGTTCCTACCGAAGACGTTCCCGTTGGTCCCGATGAATCGGGTAACGTGGTAGTGCGCACGTGGGGTACTCCAGCGGCATTTCCTTTCCAACCAAAAGACCACATTGAACTGGGCGAGTCACTCGGCATCATCGATACCGAACGCGCAGCAAAGGTAACCGGCGCGCGCTTTGCGTACCTAAAGGGAGACGGTGCACTCTTAGAATTCGCCATCGTGCAGTATGTGATGCAACTACTCACCTCCTCGGAAGAAATGCAGAAACTTGCCGCATCAGTGAGTCCCGATGTTTCTCCAAAGCCATTTGTTCCTGTCGTTCCTCCGGTCATGATTCGCCCTGAAACATTTACACGCATGGCGCGTCTTAGCCCAGAAGATAAAGATGAACGCTATTATATTCCAAGCGATGATTTGTATCTGGTAGGAAGCGCGGAGCACACACTCGGTTCGCTCCACATGGATGAGATCCTTGAAGAAAAGGAGATGCCCGTGCGCTACATCGGTTTTTCTACGAGCTTCCGCCGTGAAGCGGGTTCCTATGGAAAGGACACGAAAGGTATTTTGCGCGTCCACCAATTTGATAAGTTAGAGATGGAATCATTTACCACGCCAGAGCACTCGCGTCACGAGCAAGATTTCATCGTTGCCATCCAGGAAAAATTACTCCAGGGCCTCGAGCTGCCCTATCAAGTCGTCGCAGTGTGCACGGGCGACATGGGAAAACCAGATGCGCGCCAAATCGATATCGAAACATGGATTCCGACACAGGGGAAATATCGCGAGACACATACTGCAGACTTGATGACGGATTACCAAACACGTCGTTTGAATACAAAAATTCGGCGTGCCGATGGTTCGCTAGTGCTTGCGCATACGAACGATGCCACCGCATTCGCTATTGGCCGCATCCTTATTGCCATTATCGAAAACTATCAAACAGAAGCGGGAACGGTGCGCATTCCTCTCGCACTTCAGCCATTTATGGGGGGTAAGAAAGAAATAGTTTAATATGCCTGTACGTCCTCTTGCGACAACGTCCGTGCGTACGTCGGACCGATTTGCACGTCGGAGAGAGCGCCGCGGCCGCCTTTTACGCTGGGGCATGGGCATAGGTGCCTTTGTACTCGTTTCCGGAAGTGTGTACGCCTTTTTCTTTGCTCCGTGGCTTTCTGTTCGTTCTGTGGTAGTCGAAGGTGCACAGTCGCTGAATCCTGATGCGCTCCTTGCGCACATTGAAGCAGCGCGAGCACAACGCACATGGGGATACATGCGCGAGCACTTTATGATTCCCGCTCGTCCCCAACACATTGCCACATCTCTTATAGCCGCGTTTCCAGCATTAGCAACAGTGACGACAGACAAGCGCTTTCCTCACACGATTGCTTTCACCGTGCACGAACGAACCCCCGTCGCGCAGTGGTGCGTTGCCAGTGAGTGCGCTCACATAGATGCCTCTGGTGTGCGCTGGGACCCACTCGCAGAGGTCGCAGATCTTCCTGTGATCCGTGACATGCGGAACACTCAACGGTGGCCACAGGATGAAGCAACGATACTGCGCATGATAGAAACACTACGCCCACAGTTGCGCGCTATGCGCATTGAGCCGCTTGCATGGGATCTTCCCGAAACTGCTGTTCCTGAATTGCGCGTCCCCACCACAGAGGGGAGTGAGCTTCGCTTTAGTCTCGAAGACGATCTCCAAAAGCAGACAACCGTGCTTGCGGTTTTTTTACGTGATACCTCTGGTGGCATAGACGCCTTTGAGTATGTAGATATGCGCATTCCAGGGCGTGTGTATTCAAAGAAAAAAGCCACAAGCGGGCTATAAGAGGGACTATTGACTCACTCGCTGGGTATGCTATAATAGATGAAGCCTCCTAGTTCTTTAAACAACCGGGCCGCAAGGCTCGGAAAAAGCAAAGAAACAGCATTCCTTGTTTTTTCCGGCTCTTGGGCTCGTGTGTTTACCGGGTCACCGGCAACTTTGGCTGTCCGTCTGCAGCGGTCTTCAGCCAGGAGGCAAGTTGAGTCTTCCGATTCCGTTCCTAGGCGCCTTGCCTCCAGAGGCGTGTAGGTTTCCTCATCCGGGCCATTAGGCCCTTCCTGCCCCCCAAAGCTTTTTGCTGCGGGGGGTGCTTTTTTATATAAACCTACGGAAGCACGAGCACGAGCGTGCCGTCAGAGATGCGCACTCTACTGTACTGCTCTGGCGAGAGATACAAAATATTTTTAATATTCTGCTGTTCTTCAGTAGCTGTTTGCGTGAGATAGCGGAGCGGAGCACTTTGCGCCGTTGTGCGTGCAATAATAATGACTGGCCCGCCGTGTTCGCGGATGCGCTTGAGCATCGCGATATCATCTGCGCGATACGTTTCGCGAACGTCTGGGTTTGTGCCCCATATAACATGTGCCCGCACTGTTTCAGCAACGCCCATAGCAAGTACAAAAGTGAGTGCCACCATGACTGCGGTAAGTGCTCCTTCTTGCACGTGCATGCTTCCATGAGGGAGGCGAATGTCGAGGTTGTGAGGATGGTTGGCATGGTACCAATCAGCGAGACGATCCATCAGCCACCACAGCGCTTGTCCAGCGAAGAGGAACACGACAGGGGCGATACCAGCAAGACGTAGTGTAACGCGCATGTCATCAACTAGCGCCCCGCCTACAAGTCCGCAGAAGAACCATGCGACAAGAAGGGTGTGTGTCGGGGATACGTGGCTACTATCGTGGAGCTCTTTGAGGATTTTTATAATATTACGGAGAAGGCCAACGATAGCGAGTGCGGCTACTGGCCAGAACACCAGCGAGCTCCCTACGATACCATTCTGCCACTGCGTGATGCTTGGCATGAAGAGTCGTGCAAGTGTAGTGCGGACAGCACCGCTCCAATCGGAAACCAATGCCGTACCTGCTGGAGCGGGAAGAATATTTTGCGCGCCAAAGTATGAAACGAGCAAGAGCGCAATGATACCAAAGAGCACGAGTCCATTGCGAAGTGAGTCATGCGCACGTTGTGCGCGAGCGTCTTGCGTGTGTACACGCGTCATGTGGAGATACGCAGCCGCAGTAATAGCGCCAGCTAACAAGAGTGGGCGCGCGAGCGTATGTGTTGAGAGTGCCGCCGCCCAAATGATAGCTGCAGCGGCAAATGTCCCATGAGTATGCGTAGCAAGCGCCATCCACAGCGCATAAAGGCCCCACGTGGCGAAGAACGCAAGACTCGCTTCAGGAAGCGCGGTGCGCGAGATGAGGAAATACCAGAACGAGCCAGCATACAAGATGCTCGCGAGCGAAGCGATCTCCCAAGAGAACAGTCGGCGCGCTAAGAAGTAGAGTCCAGCAACTGATCCAATACCAAAGAAGAGCGAGGGAACGCGCGCCGCCCACGGCGTTGAGCCAAATGCGCGTACCGATATATTTTGGAGCACGCCATAGACACCGCTTTCTGGTTCTGAGAGCGCGCGAATTGCATGCTGCGCTTCAATGCCAGAGATGCCCGCAGGAATTCCTCCGATGTTAAACAACGAAACAACGAGCGTACCAAGAATAAGTGCGCCAAGCGCGATTCGGTGTAGATGCATAATGCTAAAAATATACCACATTATGCGCAGTGTGTGCGGTTGGACAAGTGGAAAGTGTGCTATACTTTTTCTGTATGAGTGAAGAAATACACGTCCAGTTGGAGCAAGATATCCGTCGTCTTGAAAGCGAGCTTGAAAAGAAGCGCGCAGCTCGTGATATCGGCGCAGAACAGAGCACGGTAGAGCATCGTGATGACCAAACAGCTCTCCGTGAAGTCGTGCGCGAGCAGATCACCGGCGCACCAGTGCCTGCGGCGTCCACAGAGCACGGCCCAGCCGTTCCGCTCAATGATGACCAAGTATCGCAGGTGCAAACATTAGTGCAGACGGCGCTTGCGAGTGGCCTTGATGCCGCAGTCGCCGCCGCTCGCGAAACTCAAAATCCAGCAATCATGGACGCTTTACACGACGCGCTCGCAGACGTGTATTGGAAAGAAATGCTTCAGCGAGGTTTTGTAAAAGCGCTCTAAATTCGTGTCCGGCATTTTTCTCATTGCCTACGGTGCAGTGTTTATGCTCACGGCGACAGCCGCGCTCGTCTTTTTTGGCTCTCTTCGTACGCGCGGACGCATCATGCGTGGCATGGATATGTCGCTCTACCGCGTGACATTGCCGCGCGAAGCGCAGCCAAACCAAAAACAAGATCGAGAGCTCATCGCAGTCATGGAGCAGCTTTTCGCTTCCATGACCAGCATCCACGCACGTGGGTGGAACAAATTTTTATATGGCGAACCGTACATTGCGCTCGAAATGGCGGTGCATCACGTAGGGGAAGATATTTTCTTTTACTGTGCGGTTCCCAAAAACTATGAAGCGGTGTTCGTGAAACAGGTGCACGGCCTGTATCCAACTGCAGAAGTGGTGCAGTCTCCAGAATACACCATCTTTCACCCCACGGGCGCATTTACTGGCGCGTATCTCTCGCAGAAAAAAGATGCCATCTTGCCATTCCGCACCTATACACGTCTTGAGAGCGATCCTCTTGGCGGCATCATTTCTGCGTTATCGAAACTCGAAAAAGAAGGTGAAGGAGCCGCGATTCAGGTACTCATCCGTCCTTCCCATAAAGAGAGCGTGCGCTCACTCGCACAGCGTGTAGCGCAAGAGATGCAAAAGGGCAATCCGTTTACGGAAGCTTTTTCGCGCGCGACCGCGAGTAAGAAAAAAGAAGAAGAGCAGGCAAAGCCAGCAACGGCATTTGAAGACGATGTTATTAAAGCGCTTCAGAGTAAGGCATCGCGCCCACTCTTTGATACCAACGTACGCATTCTTGTGTCTGCAGAAACACAAGATCGTGCCGATGCCATGTTGAAAGATATCCAGTCTTCATTTGTGCAACTGGGAAGCCCTGACTTAAACGAGCTTGTCCCTGTGGGGATGCGTGCAAAAGGCAAAGAGAAACTCGCATATGAATATGCATTTCGCATGTTTAATGACGGCTACACTATGCGGCTTTCGAGCGAAGAGCTTGCAAGCATCTACCATTTTCCATTACAGCACAGCCAAGCGGCACGCGTAGCATTCTCTCACGTGAAAGCGGCAGAGCCACCAACAAACCTCCCCGAGCAGGGTATTATTCTTGGTACGAATGTGTTCCGTGGGCAAGAACGTCCCGTGCGCATGACTGACACCGATCGCCGCCGTCACCTCTATGTCGTTGGGCAAACGGGCACGGGTAAGACAACGTTCATGAAGCACATGATTGCGCAGGATATCCGTGCCGGAAAGGGTGTGTGTATTATTGATCCGCACGGAGATTTCGCAGAGTATGCTCTCTCCGTTGTTCCTAAAGAGCGTGTTGACGACGTCATCTATTTCAACCCCGGTGATACTGACCGTCCACTGGGATTCAACATCTTAGAATTTGATCCCACAAAACCAGAGCAAAAAACATTTCTTGCAAATGAACTGCTCGCCATTATTAAATCGCTCTACAAATCGCTCCCCGAAGCATTCGGCCCGATGTTTGAGCAGTACTTTAAGAACGCCATCTTATTGGTGATGGACGTGTATGAGCGGGCTGTGCGTGAGAAGGGTTCCAAAGAAGGTCTTGATCACCTCATTCCCACCATGGCGGACATTCCGCGCGTGTTAGTAGACGAAGCATATCGCGCAGAGAAGTTAGCGCTTGAAGACAACCCACTCGTGAAATCATTCTGGGAACTGGAGGCAGAAAAAGCAGGTGGCGATGCGGCATTGGCCAACATGGCGCCTTATATCAACTCAAAGCTCAACCCATTTCTGGCGAATGATTACTTGCGCCCTATCGTAGGCCAAAAGGTGAGCGCATTTGATCTGCGCGCTATCATGGATGGCAAAAAGATACTCATCGTGAACCTTTCTAAGGGCCGTATCGGTGAGATGAACGCCAACTTACTTGGCATGATGATCGTCTCGCGCCTGCTGATGGCCGCACTAGGGCGCATTGATCTCTCCGAAGAACAGCGCAATGATTTCTATCTCTACATCGATGAATTCCAAAACGTCACCACAGATAGCATCACTACTATTCTTTCGGAAGCGCGCAAGTACCGCCTTGATCTCATCATTGCACACCAGTACATCAAACAGCTTCCCGAAACGATTCGCGACGCAGTGTTTGGGAATGTTGGTTCGCAAATTGCATTCCGCATCGGTGCCGATGATGCCGAAGCACTGAAGAATAAATTTGAACCAGTATTTACACCCGCAGATCTCACCAGCATCGATAACTTCAATGCGCACGTACGCATGTTGATCGATGGCCAAAATGCTCGCCCGTTTTCCATCCAAACCATTCGCGAGCCCGCAGGGGATCAGCGGCTGGTGGGTGCATTAGCCGAACTTTCTCGTTTGACGCACGGGCGTCCCCGTGCATTAGTAGAGGAGGAATTAAAGAGTGGCTATCGGAACAATGCCTAGTTTATCTCGCCTCGATTATATAGGCGCGCTTATCACCGGTGTAACAACCGGTTGTATTTCATGGCTCATTCTTTCGTGGTTTCATATGCCACTCTACTTAGGTTTTTCATGGGCGTGGCTTATGGCGCTTGTCCCAGTGCTGTGGCTGGCGGGGGTAGTAAAAGGCTACTTGCTAGGGAAATATGTTTCCCCCGTTTTTGCTGATTTTGGAAAATTTGTGGCCGTTGGTGCCACAAACGCAGCGGTCGATTTCGGCATCATGTATTTTCTCATCGCGCACACGGGCATTGCGTCAGGTGGGTGGTTCTCCGTTTTTAAAACAGCATCGTTTCTAGTCGCTCTCGGGCATAGTTACGCCTGGAACGCTCTGTGGGTGTTCTCAAACCATGGACGCGGGCTCAACCGACGTGACTTTATCCGCTTTACCACTGTTGCGCTCGCAGCGCTTGCGGTGAACGTAGGAGCGGCCTCCTTTGTGGTAAACGGCATAGGACCCATGTTCGATCTTTCCCTGCGCGCCTGGGCTGGCGTGGGGGCTATCGTGGGCTCTGCGGTGGCGCTCTTCGTGAGCTTCACGGGCTTTCGAAAGGTAGTCTTTGCGTAACGCCTTCTTTCTGCTAAGGTGCCCCTATGCTGTATCGTACGCATCGTCCCCATACATTCGCTGATGTCGTAGGACAGGAACACGTGGTCCGCACGCTCAAAGGAGCGCTGACGAGCGGCCGTGTTGCACATGCTTATCTTTTTACAGGTCCTCGTGGCACGGGCAAGACAACGCTCGCGCGCATTTTTGCAAAAGCAATCATGTGCCAGAATCGTAGCGCAAGCGGCGAGCCAGATAATACTTGTCCGCACTGTGTTGCGGTAGACAACGGTTCATCACTTGATCTCATCGAAATCGATGGCGCGTCACACGGGCGCGTTGATGAAATTCGTGCGTTGAAAGAATCAGCTTCTGTTGCTGCTTCCAGTGCAGAGAAAAAGATCTTTCTCATTGACGAGGTGCACATGGTAACGACGGGCGCGTTCAACGCCCTGCTCAAAGTGCTCGAAGAACCGCCTTCGCACGTGATGTTCCTTTTTGCAACAACTGATCCACAGAAAATTCCAGCAACAGTGCTCTCGCGTGTGCAGCGCTATGACTTACGGCGCCTCACTATTCCTGAAATAGCTGACAAGCTTATGCGCATCGCTGCAGTAGAAAAGATGCCGCTCAAACCAGACGCAGCCCAGCTCATCGCCGCAGCCGCCGATGGCGCACTGCGTGATGCAGAGGTGCTTCTTTCTAAAATGCATGGCATGAACGTGCCAGCGCTTGATGTGGCAACGGTCACTGATGCGCTTGGTCTCGTGCCCCACGCACTGCACCCAGAGTTTTTTGGATATTTGGTGGCGAATGATAGTGCTAGCGCGCTTGCGTTTCTTGCGCGCCTCACAGAAGCGGGGATTAACCTCGACATCTTCGCGCGAGACTTTTTAGAATACGCACGGGCGGCCATGATCGCACACGCGAACCCAGCGCTTCTCGCAGGAGTCAGCGGCGTGCATGATCACGCAACGCTCACCGCACACGGGCAAGCATGCACATCGGAACAGCACATTCGTATTATCATGGCATTCACCGACGCCCGCGCACGCATGCGCACGGCATCTCTTCCACAACTTCCCCTTGAGCTTGCGGTGTTAGAACTTGCCGTCACCCCGAGCGCTAATTGACAGAAGCTAGAAAGAGTTTTATACTCCAGTCTCTTTCAAGGAGGTGAGGAGTGAACATTCACGTCTTCGTGTCCACAGTTTTGGAGCTTGCTGTGATGTGGTGGCTTACCATCGTACTCACTACTGCTTCCGTGATCTGGGCGAAGAAGGGAGCTGGGGAGGAGGAGTACCTCGAGTCTTCGGGATACCTGCTCGGGTCCAGTGTGCTTGGAGGGTGCTCGGCGTTCTCCATGCTACGAGCCATCATCCTCATGAAGACGCTCGTCAATTTCTTCGCCCCCTAACCCCTCTGGCCGGACGTGCGTTCTACGCATGCCCGGCCTGGTTTTTTATTGCGAGAACTTTTACGGATGCGTATACTAGAAGCATGATCAACGTCATCTTGCTGGGGATCACCTCACTCCTTACTGATCTTTCCAGTGAAATGATCGTCCCGATTCTCCCGTTCCTTATTCAATCGCTTGGCGGTGGTGGCTTAGCGATCGGACTTGCGTTTGGCGTGGGCGATGCGGTCGCCGCGCTCATGAAAGTGTTCTCGGGCTACTGGGCTGACCGCACCAAGCGATTTAAAACATTTGTGTTCGTCGGCTATTTCTTTTCTGCATTTGCGAAGTTTTTCTATCCGTTCATTTCCAGTTGGCAGAGCATCGCAGTGTTGCGCCCTATCGAACGCTTAGGCAAAGGATTTCGCGACGCGCCTCGTGATGCCATTGTATCTGAATCAGTACCACCAGAGATGCGAGGAAAAGCGTTTGGTGTCCAGCGTGCTATGGATAGCGTTGGTGCGCTGATCGGTTCCGTTGCGGTGCTCGTGCTCTTTCTCATCTTCGGGCTTTCACTGCAGACGCTCTTTTTCTTTGCGGCGCTTATCGGGCTCGTTGCGGTGTTCCCGATCTTCTTCGTGCGCGTGCCTAGCAACCTCACGCTTTCTCGCAAGCGCATTGGATTTCGCGAACTCCCATTGAAGGCCCGCCACTTCATCGCTATTGCAACGGTGTTCGCGATCGCTAACTTTAGCAACGCATTCTTCATTCTCCGCGCACAGAGTTTGTTCGTTGATCTCTCGTTCCAAGACTCGCTTTCGCTTGCGTTGGTGCTCTACATCTTCTTTGGTATTTTTGATGCTGTGTTTTCAGAGCCCGCGGGTGCGCTGTCAGATCAGCTTGGTCGCCGCCGCATTATTCTCACCGGATATCTTCTCTTTAGCGTGGTGTCGCTTGGGTTCATGGTAGTGCCGTATATCGCACACACTACCGTGACGCAGTTTCTCATCATGCTCATCTTCTTTGCGCTTTACGGCGTCTTCCGTGCCTTCATAGACGCATCACAGCGCGCCATGGTTGCTGATCTCTCTGACCCGGGCCAGCGCGCAACCGCGCTAGGCACTTTCGAAGCCGCAACGGGCCTTGCCGCAATTCCTGCAGGGCTCATTGCGGGGTTCTTGTGGGATTTCTCTCCTACGCTCACCTTCGCGCACGGGTTTGGTTTTAGTATTCTCGCCAGTGCATTGCTCCTCGTCTTCATCCGCGGCCAAAAGTAGTCTTGTTTTTTAGGAGAGAATCTTCTATAACCCATGATAAGGAGGTGGCTATGGGTCGGATCATTCGCATTCCGTTGCGAGTTCGCTACGTTGAGCTTGGATCGGGCATGCACGACAAGCGCGTGAGCTATCTGACCGTTCAGAAACAGGGGATTGAGTTGGCTTTTGAGTCTTCACACATTGACCCCGTTACTGACATGATCAACTTCAAGCTCACTAATGCCAAGATCCGATATGACGACATTCTCGTGACTGCGCAAGATGCGCTCTCTGCGTGTGAGATACTCACGCGACATCAGGGGTGGAATACAGGATCTGGGGAGCATCGCTATCGGGCGGTCTCGATCGACGTTCGTCGTCCCATAGTGGCTCTCCCGCACTGTCCCCACATGTGGAGCAATAAAGAAGACGAACTGACCTGCGGGGAGCCCGATGAGAGCGGCGTGGGAGAAAGTGGTATGTGTTTTCTCGCAGGATTCGCACCACCAGATTTCTGCCCCGTTTCGGAACCGTATGAGCGCGCCTGTGAGCGTGTGCTCAGCATGGCGCGCCACCGGCGGGTGCGGACGTCGACTATTGCGTTTCAGGGTCTTCGCCTGCGTGTCATCGAGGCATAGTGCTTCGTGCAGCTCCTCTGCGCAGTCGGTGCGTAGGGGAGTTTTCTTTTTATAAAAAACGAAGCCCCAGGGGTTGCCTGGGGCGGGGGGGGGGGTGTTATGACCAGTTGTCGACGATTCGGCGCAGCGCATCAACGCGCGCCGCTGTCTGCCATGGAAGGAGCCTGAAGATCTGGATGAGTCTCTCCATGCGCATCGTCTCGCGCAGTTCGAAGCGTGCGATGTCTTCGATGTTCTTCAAGCAGATCACTTGGAGCTCGTGGCCGTTGTAGAACCGCTCCAGCATGCCCCACACAGTGTTGAGATGCTGAAGGTTCCGCTCTCGCGTGGCGATCTGGATCGCGTGCTGCACGATCGTCTCCGTGAGGTGCCCTGCGGTGGGAGCGTATTCCAACAAGCTCCACACCGCTTCGAATGAGGCGGCGTTCTTCGCCTTCACCATCCCGACCTTCATGAGTCGCTCCAGCGCCAGTTGGCGCACGGGGCTGCTCGTGGGAGCGTTGCGAAAGATAATCCCGAGCTCTTCGTAGGTCTTCGCGCGATTGGTGAGCCACCAATCGAGGATGTGTTCCACGAGCGGGTGTTCGGGGCCCACTTCTTCCACCGCGCGAGCGATGATAGCGCGCAAGCCGTCACACGAATGGGTGATCGTGAGCGCCTTATCCGAGCGCTCGCACAGGCGCGCATCATCGACGTGGATGAAGTTGAGCGCGAGGCGCACCTCCATAGTCGAAATTCCGAGCTTTGTTGCGACGTCTTCGATGTGCCGCTCTTGCTGCGCTCTATTTGCCACAGTGCCTCCTTGGCGCACGTTATACCACATAATACAAAGAATGACAAAATCGAATTTTCTTTAGCGTTTGCTACTATGCAGGGTATGACAACGCTTCGTCTTTCTGCATCTGAACAGGTATATCGCGACGCTATCACACGTGGCGCGCTGACGGGTCCATGTCCTTTGTGCGAGAAGGAGGCCATCCAAACATTTATGCACTGGCGCCTTGTGCAAAACGATTTTCCTTACGATCGCATCGCGCACAAGCACGATATGCTTATTCCGAAACGGTGCGTCACAGAAGCTGATCTTTCCCCAGAAGAGCGCGCAGAGCTTTTTGAGCTCAAGCGGGGAGCGGTGAATGATATGTACGACTATCTTATTGAGGCCCTCCACAAAAAGAAATCGATTCCTCATCACTTCCACATACACTGTATTACACCGAAAGAGTAGCAAAAGAAAAGAGCGAGGTGCGTGAAGCCCCGCTCATTTGTTTTCTGCAGCATGGAGCAGGGAAATAGAGACCCTCCTCGTTTGATTGTTAGTCTTTGGGAGAAGCCCACGCGCGCCTCTCCCACATTGGCTCTACATATTATACATTAAAAATACAGAAAGTACAATATTGTTTTGACGCACGTGTCTTTTTCCTGTATTCTGGCCCTATTGCGGGGTCGTCCCTGGCCGGGCAGGCTAATGGTAGGACAGCTATGGCTTTCTTCGTGTATATTTTGAAGAGCGAGAAAGATAACGGGCTGTACGTTGGCATGTCGCAAGATGTAGGTAAGCGTCTCGCCTCGCATAATTTCGGATCCACTCGCTCAACAAAATATCGAAGGCCGCTGAAGGTGATTTATGTTGAAGAGTATTCTACGCGGGTAGAGGCACGTGCTCGGGAGAAGTTTTTAAAAAGTTACGCTGGCTCGTCTGAGAAGATGAGTATCGTAGAACATTGCGGGGTCGTCTAATGGTAGGACAGCGGCCTTTGAAGCCGTGAATCTTGGTTCGAGTCCAGGCCCCGCAGCAAGGAGCGAAGGCAACGCAGTGCCCGAGAGCAGTAGCGACGGGTACATACATTGCCCGGAGCGATGTATCATCAGCAGATGATACCGCGAGGGCAGGAGCCTGAAGCCGAGATCGGCGATGACCGAGCGTGAGCGAGGAAATACTAAAGGTCAGTAGACCGTATGTACGGCAAGGTCGAGAGCGGAAGGTGAGGGAAGGCCCCCCTGCAGTATTCCTAATCCATGAAACCCCTCCCAACCCTCTTTTTGAAAGCAGCCATCGTGCTCATCGGCATCGGCGCTCTTGCCTTCCTACTTATAGAGCCCCACTTTGAGGGGAGAAATGTGAACGCCACACTCTTTGAAATTTACTTTAGAGACCCCTTCCTCGCATACGCATACATCGCTTCCATTCCATTCCATTCTTCATTGCGCTCTATCAGGCGTTGGAGCTCTTAGGAAGCGCTGAGCGAGGCGAAGCACTCTCACGGAAAGCTCTGCGTACAATCCGACACTGCGCGATAGCCATCATTGGTTTCGTGGTGCCCGGAGTAGTCTTCATCCGGTTTTTCAGTGGCAGTGATGACGCCGCTGGCGGAGTTGCTATGGGTGCGCTCGTCATCTTGGGATCACTTGTTGTCATCGCCACATCCTCAACGCTCGAACGAATCGCGCAACAGGGTACAGAGCGCTAAATTGACACCTAGTTAACTTTATTGTATCTTATACATCGATCTTTCCCCCGTATCTTTCTGGGGAGGAGGTGAGGAAGAGTGGCGCGCGATTGCAACCACGACGGCAAGTGCGGCACCAAGAACCACAGCGGCAACAGCAGTCACGGGTGGTGCAAGCACTGCAAGACCTGCAACCCCCGCTGACCAACAAGTCGTGACATGGGGGAGGCTCGCATAGCTCCCCCATGTTTTTCATAGGGAGGCACCAAGTGGCTCAAGTGAGCAAGCCGTTTCGTGAACTGACGAAAGGGGAGGCGGAGAAGATCATTCGAGGGATCGTGAACTCGTCTCACTCGGAAGAAGAGATCCGCCGGCGCCTGACGGAGGCGGGCTTCAGTGGAGCGCACGCGGCTGTCTACACGCACAGCTTCGGCGACATGTTCCAAGCGATGGTGATGGTCTGCTCCCCGCGTGGGGAAATCATCAGCGTCTAGTTTCACAAGGAGAAGGCTATGAGCGTTCGAGAACAAGCAGAAGAAGTCGTCGAGTCTCTCGACGACGCGACGTTCTTCACCGCGCTTCAGGGGGAGTGCGAAGAGACGCTCTTCCTCCTGAGGACGCGAGGGCCGAGGGGTGGAACGAAGGGATGGCACGCGCTCATGCGCGCACACATGAGCAGCCTGCACAAGCTCACCGGAACGGCCTTGGGCCTCGACAAGAAGAAGTAGACATCACGACGACGTACGGCGGCTAGCGATAGCCGCCTTTCTTTTTGCAAAAGTCTAGCATTCCCATTGGTGAGCGCGTAGAATAGAGCCTATCTATGTCATTCGAAAACCCAACACCGCCACAGCTGGAGTCTGTAGAGAAAGAACCAACCCTCGCAGAGCGTTTGGGAGATGCCCTGCGCACGGAAGGCCTTGCGGGAGAGCGCACCAAGCAGTGCATCCAAGAGTGGTGGACTGCACGCGAAGCCCTTTCCGACGAAGCGCGGTGGGAAGCAGATCTCCAACGTGCCGAAATACTCTACACCGCAGGCTTAGTGACCGAAGCGCTTGAGGAATACGAATCTCTTGCCCAACAAGCCTACGAAGCCCAGAAAGACGACATCGTTGACCGTTGCGATCAGTGTATCGAGGCGATCCGCAAAACTATCCCAAACAAATAAGTACTCACCATACTTGGTTTCGCTGGAGAGCGGGAGTAGAATGAGGATATGAAAAGCTATCTCAACATACTTTTGGCGGTGTTGGTTGTGGTAGTGCTTGGCTTAGTGTTTGCTTCTTTTGATAACGCTCCTGCGCCAGGAGGGAATGGGGGAAATGGTGGGCCGGTAGCATGCACGATGGATGCGAAGATCTGCCCCGATGGCTCCGCGGTAGGCCGCACCGGTCCTCGCTGTGAATTTGCTCCGTGCCCCGGTGAGTAGCTATGTGCGGTAGCTTGACCGTCTTCCTTTTGTATAGCACAATAGCGCACGGAGGTTTTGCATGAGCTTGATCACGCAGGTGGCGTACTTCGAGATGCACGATTCGTGCGGGCAGATCGTCTACTACAAAGACGGGGAGCAGCGTAGAACCGATCCCTACTTCTCGAAGGACTTCGCGGTCCTGATGTGCCGCACCCTCTTTCTTCTGAAGTGGATTTCGGAAGAGGAGTTCATGGCGGTGCGAGAGCAGATCTCCAACGCGGAAGAACTTCTCGAAGGAGGTTGGCCGACCCTTTCGGATGAGGAGCTCCTCGAGATCTCCAACGGATTTCTGACCATGGGAAGCCCGTCGGAAGCCGTTCACTAGTCCCTTCACGCCCTGTGCACCCGTTGCATAGGGCGTCTGTTTTTTAGGAATGATGTGGGATAGAATGACTGCAATGAAGCGCTTCTCTTATAGTGTGATGACGCTGGTACTCGTTGTGCTTGTGGTGGGCGGTGTTTCGCTTTTGAACGGCAGGAGCCAGACCATCACCAACGGAACTGAAACAGGATCGCCATTTTCATTCCCCGACGTTCCTTCTTTCTTTTCCAGCAAAGAGGGAAGCATGATCTTTGTGGGAGATATTATGCTCTCGCGTTCCGTGGGCATTCGGATGGCGAAAGAAAACGATTACACCTTTCCATTCCTGCACGCCGCCGCGTTTTTGCAGGATGCAGATATCACCTTCGCGAATCTTGAGAACCCTGTTTCTACTCGGGGGAAGAACGTGGGGAGCATCTACTCGTTTCGTGCTGATCCAAAAACCATTGAAGGGCTTCTGTTCGCGGGCTTCGATGTGGTCTCCATCGCCAATAACCACCTGTGGGACTACGGGCGTGAAGCGTTCCTTGATACGCTCTCGCACCTCACGCAGGCCGGCATTGATTTCGTGGGCGGTGGGAACAACATCGCAGAGGCAGAGCGCCCCGTGATCCGAGATGTGCATGGCACGCGGGTGGCGTTCTTAGCCTATACCGAATTTCTGCAGAGCGCGGTGGCGCGTGAGACATCGGCGGGTATCAGCCGATGGGATCCTGAGCGCATGGCCGCTGCTATTGCCAGCGCAAAGCAAGCGAATGATATTGTCGTGGTTTCGTTGCACTGGGGTGAGGAGTACAAAACACAGCACAACCAACAGCAAGAAACTATCGCGAAAGCAGCAATTGATGCGGGGGCAGATCTGGTCATCGGGCACCATCCGCATGTGGTGCAAGAAGTGGAGCGCTACAAAGAAGGTTGGATAGCCTACAGCCTGGGTAATTTTATATTTGATCAGTATTTTTCAGAAGAAACGATGCGGGGCCTTGTGCTGAAGGTGCGCATCAAAGAGGGGAAAGTGCAGAGCGTAGAAGAATATGATAGCGCGCTCTCAAAAGAGTTTCAGGTGCGCATCACCGCACGCGAGATATAAGACATAGTACAACTGGCCAGTATAATAATTGACATAAGGTCTATAACTTTATATAATATTTTTACTGGAGTGCTACGGCACTACCAGAGGCTGTGGTGACTGAACGCCTACTGGCGTATCGGCATCACATTAACAAAGAGGAAGCACATGGAATTCGCCGGTTTGTTGTTGAACGCCGCAAACGTGTTCATCTGGATCTTCGGGCTCTTGATGATGGCGGCTGGCGCGATCAAGCTGATCGCCAAGCGTGTGCGCGGGCAGTGCTATATCGTCTACAACCACAAGAACAATCGCATCGCCGTCTGCACTGCGGATCAGTTTCAGAAGGCGCCGCCACGCACGGCTGGGTACTACCGAATCGTGCGCGAGGTGAAGTACTTCAGCCGGCTCTCGAAGTGCGCCGCTGCGTTCCACCGGCTCGCCGAGCAGGGGTTAGTTCGCTCTTCTGACGAGCTCTTCGTACCCTTCTTGTCGAGCATGCACATGACGCAAGAGGCGCAACGGAAGCTGTTCGCCAACGCTAACCTGGACGACGGCGATCTCACCGCTGAGCCTCCGGCGTGGGGAGAGGAGATGCTCCATGAAATGCGAGAGGCGAACTGGCTTCGCCTCTTCGCCTTCAGCGGGTACTCTCGGTTCTTGCCGCTGGTGTTGGAGATTGTGAGTCTCGTGATGGCAGCTCTGTTGGCGGTAGCAATGGTAGCCTACGTCTTCCGTTCGCCTCAGGACAGATCTCATGTGGAGGCCCGTTTCCACTACTTCACCAACGGAGAACGAGCCGTTCCCATCACGGTTACGGACGCTGAGCTTCCGAAGTTGCCCATGCGCGACATGGAGGCGCAGTATCGGCAAGTGCAGCGAGGCATCGTGTTTCGCGTGATGCCCATCGGCGGCGGCCTGGACTACGGCTGTCTCTCACAGATGGACGGACGGCATGTGTGCGGGTTCGCGGCACGGGAGCTCGGATGGCGTCTCGGCACGCTTGCGTTTCTGCGACCTGGCCGCGCAAGTCAGAACGGCCTTGTCCAGGGCGCTGAATGGCTCTGGTGGGGCATCAACGAACGCGAAGCTGATGCGCTCGAGCGCGTCGGCTTCAAAGTGACGCACTAGTTCTTCCCCCCAGAGTGGCGGCACCGCCTCCACTCTGGGGATTTTTTTATTGTGCGTGCATGCGCGGACGCGGTATACTACATACATGAAAGAGGGCATGCCACTACCGCAGAAAGAGAAAAAAGATATTCGCTCACTGTTAGACGTGTTGCGTCGCGGTGCAGTGATGGGCATGCTCGGTGTGGCAACGGCACAGGGCGCAGAAAGCGCTCCCGTGGCATACGCGGGTCACACACATGAAGAACCTTCTGCAGAGGCAACGAACATTGAGCGAACACATGAGGGAGCGCTCACCGAAGCGCAGATTCGCACCATGCTGCGCTATGACGTAGGCGAGCGCGTTTTTTTGGGTACAGAGAAAGGGACGGCGCGCATAGCAGAAGGCCGCGGTGAGTGGATTGGAGCCTCCGCTACTGCTATTCGAGAACTGCTTGATCGCGGTGAGGGGGCGCCGATCATCGGCCACACGCATCCGCTTTCAATCTATCGCAACGTTGGGTACACGGCAGAAGATTTAGAGACACTGCGAGCCCGCGGCGAGACTCCCGGGCCCATGCCACCCAGTTTCACTGATGTGCTGGGTGCTATCAATACTGCAGAACATTTCAGTGAGAGTGAGGTTGCTATTCTGAGTCGCGCATATGATCCCACGGGCGTGTGGGAGTATTCTATTGATGAAGATCACGTCGCAGTGCGCACCTTTCTCCGTTTTCGAGACGGCTTAGAGCGTGCGGTAAACGACGCACTTACCACCGACGAGCATGCGCAGATGCGGGAGTGGAGCATTCAGAATGTACACCCAGCAAAGCGCATCCAACTGGTAAGGAAAAAAGTGAATGGCGTACCGATAGCTGCCAAGATGGAAATGGCCATGATGCGCTTCACTGCCTCACTTCCAGAAAGGACGCTCCGCATCGTGGAGCGCTTCGCGAGTTTAGAAACACTGAGCGTACAACTGGCGAGCGCGAAACGAAATGCGGCTGACTCCCAGCAGATTGCACGCGCTATAGACACCTACATTACTTCGTGCGAACGTTTGGGCATCTCGGTTTCGTATCAGGCATATCAGCAGTAATGAATCTTTCTGACATTGCACAACTCCGCTTGCGGAACCAACATATTGGGAGCGCGCCATTTCAGAAGCCAGAAGATGTGGTGCGGCATTTAGGCGCCGTGCAGGCACAAGACTTCCCTAGTGCGCTCTGGGCTATTGGGTTGCGCATGAAGCGTGCGAACGAGCAGGTGATTGAAGACGCGCTCTCAAAGGGGCGTATCGTGCGTACGTGGCCGATGCGTTCTACGTTGCATTTTGTTGCACGAGAAGATGTGCGGTGGATGCTCGATCTCATGACGCCCCGCGTGCTTTCTGCCTACGCGCACCGCATGCGCTACCACGGCATTACCACCGCAACCTATGATAAAAGCCGTGTCATTTTTGAAAAAGCGTTGAAGGGTGGCAAGGCGCTCACGCGAGAAGAATTATATATAGCGTTAGAAGCCGCCGGCATTCCCGCAAAGAAAGGAAGTCTTGGATTGCACATCATTGGGCGCCTAGCACATGAACAGTTGCTTTGTTTTGGTCCACGGCGAGGTAAGCAGCAAACACTCGTGTTGTTAGATGAGTGGGTGCCGCGCACAGAAAAGCCGCGCGAACGTGACGATGCGCTACGTGAACTTGCGGTGCGCTACTTCACAAGCCACGGCCCTGCGCAGGAAAAAGATCTCGCGTGGTGGTCAGGACTTTCTCTGAAAGACATTCGAGCAGGCATTGCGCATGCGGGAAAAAAGCTCGTAAGTGTAGAGGTAGAAGGTGCAACCTATTGGATGGCGCCACAGCGCATTATTCCTCAAGCAACGGGCAGCGCGTTTCTCTTGCCTGCGTTTGATGAATTCTTTGTTGCCTATCGAGACAGAAGCGCTTCACTGGAAGCGATACATGCAAAGCACATCAACCCAGGTGCGAATGGCATGCTTCAACCTATTATCGTGATCGACGGGCAAGTGATTGGTATATGGAAGCGCGCGCTCATAAAAGATACCGTGCAAATAACCCCGCGCTTTTTTGCAGAACCTTCTCCAAAAGCAAAAGCTGTAATACATGAGGCGAGCGAGCGCTACGCTAGTTTTCTTAGACTTCCCGTTCGTTGGGAGTAGGGTATACTTTCTAAAAACATGAAACTCAACGTACAACTGCTAAACAAAGATGCGCGGATGCCGAGCTATGCCAACGCTGGTGATGCGGGGATGGATCTCTACACCGTCTCGCGTATGGTGATAAAACCAAAACAGCTTGTGGCGGTGCCTACAGGCATTGCGATGGCGCTCCCGCGTGGCACGGTAGGGCTCATTTGGGATAAAAGTGGATTAGCGATAAAACATGGGCTCAAGGTAATGGGCGGTGTGATCGATTCTAGCTACCGTGGCGAAGTGCAGGTGGGGATCATCAACCTTGGTACAAAGGCGGTAACGCTCGAGGCAGGACACAAAGTGGCACAGATGCTGATTCAAAAAGTAGAGCATGTTTCTTTCAAGCAAGTTGTTTCTCTCTCCACAACCAAACGTGGCGCAAAGGGCTTTGGCTCGAGTGGGAAGTAGCTTGCAGGGGATTTCTAAGGGGCGTACAGTTGGGAGGCATGGCATTCCTTATTGGCGCTCTTTATCGCCACATTGCAAAGCCGATTCTCTTTCTGTTTCCGGCAGATCTCGTACATGAGTGGGCCCTTGTGCTTGGTTTGTGGCTAGGGCGCTTTGCGCTCCCGCGCGACGTTATTCGTGCGCTTCTTTTGTATACGCATCCAAGCTTGCGCACAGAAGTTGCCGGCATTTCTTTTGAAAATCCAGTAGGGCTTGCCGCTGGCTTTGATTACGACGCACGCTTGATTGGTATCATGCCGAGTGTCGGATTTGGCTTTCACACCGTGGGTACAGTCACGCACCAAGCCTACGGCGGGAACCCGCCACCCATGTTAGGGCGCTTGCCTCGTTCACGTTCCCTCTTGGTGAATAAAGGATTTAAGAACGCAGGCATGGAACGTATCCTCGCTACGCTTCCTACGCAGGGGAGTATCCCTGTGGGCATGAGCATTGGGTCTACAAATCGAGCGTATGCATCATTCGATGCAGTGATTACTGATATCGCCACTGGATTCCGAGCGGCACACGCGCACCCACTTTTGACTTACCTTGAGCTCAACATCAGTTGTCCGAATCTTATCCACGTTACGTCATTTGCAGAGCGCCCCGACACGCCAACGGGCTTACGACGCATTCTGGAAGCGCTCGCACCTCTAGAAATATCGCGACCCGTGTTTATTAAAATGCCCCTCGAGCGTTCACTCGATGAGATGGATGCGCTTCTCGCTGTTGCGAGCGAGTTCCCCTTTATTCGCGGTGTTATCCTCTCCAATTTAGTGAAAGATCGGGGTAATTCAGCACTTGATCCAGAAGAAGTGGCACATGCGGGCAAGGGGAATTTTAGTGGTGCGCCAACGCGTATAGGTTCTAACGCGCTGATCAGTTACGCATACACACGCTACGGCTCTCGCTTCGTCATTATTGGGTGCGGTGGTATTTTTACCACAGAAGACGCCTATGAAAAAATTCGTCTGGGCGCGTCGCTAGTGCAGCTAATCACCGCTATGATTTACGAAGGTCCGCAATGCATCGGAGAGATTAATGAAGGATTGGTGCGCCTTTTAAAGCGTGACGGCTATGCGCGCATTCATGAGGCGGTGGGGGCGGCACACCGTTAAACCTGTGGTACTATAGGGCATGCGTTATATCATTCTTCTCATTGTTGTTTTGGGCGGTGGGTGGTTACTGTGGCAAAAAGGGGACACCACTCTTGAATATGCGAGTGATTATGGAAATGCAGCATACACTATAGAAGGGAAGCGCGTGCAATTAGTGGAGGGCGCCGCAGAAGCCGAGGGCGTTATTACGCAAGAGTTTGGCAACGAGGTGATGGGCGATTTTTCTGGTGATGGCATTGCTGACGTTGCCTTTATTTTGGCACAACAACCTGGTGGCACAGGCACGTTTTATTACATTGCTGTTGCGCGTGGTGCTGAAGGTGGCTATGTAGGCACGAATGCTCTTTTATTAGGCGATCGCATTGCGCCTCAAACAACTGAGATCCGCGACGGAGCTATTATCGTGAACTACGCTGATCGAAAGCCGGGCGAGCCTATGACCGCTGATCCTTCAGTGGGGGTCTCCCGTACGTTCCGCATGGAAAGCGGTATTTTGAAAGAAATTACTCAGTAGCATGCTCTTCTTGGTATTCGTGGAGAGAGCGAGTAGACTGAGGACATGAAAAGCTACTTAAACATTCTCCTTGCGGTGTTGGCAGTGGTGGTGCTGGGTGTTGTGTTTACGTCTTTTGATAATGCGCCAGCTCCTGGAGGTATCGCTTGCACTGAGGAAGCGAAATTGTGCCCTGATGGTTCTGCGGTGGGGCGTACGGGGCCGAATTGCGCCTTCGCGCCATGCCCGGGGACGATCGCCTATACCAATAGTGATTATGGATTTGCACTTGCGTTACCCCAAAGCTGGAACGACTTTACAGTGGTGAAGGGAACTCGAGAGGTTCGCGACATAGCAACGGGTTTAGTAGTGGGCTCAGCGCCAACTGTCGCCATTCGCCATCCAAAGTGGACAGAGGCCGTGCCACGCCAAGATGTTCCAGTTGATGTGTATACGCTTGCTCAGTGGGAGGGTATTGCTGCGGGAAAGTATTCGGTTGGTGCCGCGCCTATGGCGCCTACAGAGCTTGCGCGCAGTAGTCGCTATGTCTTTGCGCTCCCCGCTCGCTACAACTATGCATTTCCAGCTGGGTTTGAAGAGGTAGAAACTATTCTCTCTGAAGGTGCGCTTTCTGTGCTGCGGTAGTTGTTGGGGATAGTGGGTATTGACTTTTTTGGCCAAATATGATAGTATGACAACACTGAGCAGTAGAGCTCACCACCTCTCACTTTCAGGGCTTCAGAAAGCCAGTAACTTGTATCTCTTTTTGTAGATTCTAGCTATCTTTCAGGCAAACAGACTCGTAAGCATTTCGCTTTATTTTCGTCGATCGGCCTCAGCAAACATAGTTAGGTATTGGTTTTCTAAAACACTGAACAGCTCAGTCATCTCAGTTCGGAGAAACAAAAAGCACCACGCAATGTGGTGTTTTTTGTTTGTCAGAGGTATTGATTTTTAAAAGATTAATTGTATATTATGAGAAGGACGTTTGGCCGTTAAACTTCGTTCTTTTGAAAAAAGGAGAAGCCCATGGGCTTCTGGAAGGCAAGTAAGCCGCACGACTCGGACAGTCCGATCGGGCGGCACATCGACGTGTACCATACGGATGATCGAGGTAAGCGCGATCAGCCGCATCATACCGACATGAAGATCGACTACGACGAATCCAAGCCGACCACGCAGGACATCCGCACGGACCTGCTGCAGACGGTGGACCTTCGCAACAAGTAGTCGGAGGAGAGCTGGGCATCTCAAAAAACTGCCCCCCTATTTTTATATGGATATTCCCATCTCTCATACAAAAGGAGTACTTTCTTCGGGTGACGCATGGGACGAAGCCCTATTGGAACGAGTCCGCTCTCTCGCGAGTACGCTTTCTTTTGCAACATTAGCAATGGTGTGGCTCCGTGAGCGACAAGTTGCCGGGGCTTCTGAAGAGGCAGTGCGCCAGCTCATGCGCGACCTCTCGCATTTTTCACATCAAGAACTTGTCGATCTCATTCATGAATTGGGCTCCGCTGCTGGTGAGCGGATTCTTAAAGAATACGGGAAAGATCGCTAACGGTTTATACAAACAAAAAGCACCACAATACGTGGTGTTTTTTGTAGGGCCTAAGAGCACACGAGTAATCTTACTTACCCAGCGACTTTCCCTTGCAGTACGGCCGCCCAGCCATCCCTTGCGGTACAACTACCGTACTCCCAAACCCTACATACAGGATGCGCCTCTTTTGGAGAGCGCCAAGAATTCTTCTGTGGATAACTCGTGAGCGCTTTACTGTGGGTAAAATATGTGGCATACTTCTATCTCCTTTTTTGCTATGGCACACGGCGAATCCATTATTCGGTTCGAAAAAGTATCATTTGAATATGGGCACAAGAAGCCCATCCTCTCGGAGGTAGATTTTTCCATTCGCCGTGGAGCGAAAATCACCATCATGGGACAGAACGGCGCGGGGAAGAGCACACTGTTTCACCTCATCACGCCATCGGGGCATGCGGGGGCGCTTGCTCCAGAGTCTGGCTCGGTGCATCGTGCACCGGGGCTTACTATTGCTATGGCTCGCCAAGTTATTGCTCGAGATCAGCTCGACATGACGGTGCGAGAATTCTTTCAGCAGTGCTTTGCGCAGAAGGTGCATGATATTGATCCCAAAATCGACGCAGTGCTTGAGGTAGTAAATCTTCATGCGCCCCATGATCGTATCGTGCGTTCATTTTCTGGCGGCCAGCAAGCGCGGCTTCTCTTAGCCTCCGCGCTTATCCAAGATGCGGATGTGTTGCTACTCGATGAGCCAACAAACAATTTAGATAAAGAAGGCATTGCTCACCTGCGCCAGTTCTTGGTGCACTATAAGAAAACGTGCGTGGTTATCTCTCACGACGCAGATTTCTTGAACGCTTTCACTGATGGCGTGCTTTATTTAGATATTTTCACGCGCAAGATAGAACAGTATCAGGGCAACTACTTTGATGTGGTGGAGCAGATTGCTGCACGTATTGAAAAAGAAAACAGTAAGAATGCCCGCCTTGCGAAAGAGGCTATAGAAAAGAAAGAGAAAGCAAACTACTTTGCCATGAAGGGTGGCCGGTTGCGCTTGCTTGCAAAGCGTATGCGTGAGGACGCGGCAGAAATGGAAGACTCGCAAGTTGATGTACGTAAGGAGGATAAAACCATTCGTCCTTTTACTATCCCTGCACAGCAAGGACTTATTGGGCCCGTAGTGAGCATTTCTTCCGTATCGGTAATCAAGGACCACAAAGCCACCACAAAGAAAGTGAATGTCGTGTTGCATAAAAATCGCCACCTCTTGCTTTCGGGCCCTAATGGGATTGGAAAGAGCACGCTTCTTGAGTCGCTCGCATCAGGGAAAGCGAAGGGCGCAGTCATCGCTCCTGGGGTGAAGATCGGCTACTATCGCCAAGATTTTTCGACCCTCAATTTTGAACACTCAGTGATGGAATCGCTGAAAACAGTCGGAGCCGGATTAAGTGACGAAGAATTGCGTGGTGTTGCTGCGAGCTTTCTTATTACCGGAGATACTATTTTTACCAAGATTGGTAGCTTATCTGAGGGACAGAAGGGACTTGTGGCGTTTATCCACTTAGTGTTGCAGAAACCCGGGCTCCTCATTTTAGATGAACCAACAAATCATATTAACTTCCGTCACATTCCCGTGATCGCGAAGGCGCTTGATGCCTATCAGGGCGCGATGATCCTCGTAAGTCACGTGCCAGAGTTTGTACACCAGATTCGTATTGATGAAATACTCGAGTTAGGGGAATAGTTGACGAAGTGGCGCATGTGTGACAAAACCCCTTGCGTTCTTCAAAAAGTGTTATACTAAAGGGGTGAAAAATACTATCATTTTCGTTCTCGTAGTGGTTGTTTTGGGCGGTGTAGGGTATCTCCTCAAGGGAGAATATGTGGATACTCCAGAGGTGGCAGAGCAAAAAGCAATTGGCGGCACGCTCGATATGAGCGGTAAGGGGCTTACAAAGGTGCCTTCTTATGTGTTTGAAGCCCGTGAAATCGCAGTGTTAGATCTCTCAAATAATGCACTCTCGGGTTCTCTCCCTGCTGAAGTGCGTCAGCTGCAGAATCTCAAAGTGTTGGACTTGAGTAATAACGTATTTACGGGTGTGCCTGCAGAGATTGGCCAACTGGTGAATTTAGAGGTGCTTGATCTTTCCAACAACAAGATCACGGGGCTTCCAAATGAGCTTGGGAACCTTTCGAAGCTCACCACGCTTGATCTTTCTGGTAACCTATACTCAGAAATGGATCTTGCAGGTATTCGGGCGCGCTTGCCTGCGTCAACGGTGATTAAAACACAGTAGACCCTTGCGAGTCGGCGTCTCTCTTCGTTCTATGTTCACAACGTACTTACGATACATTCGCGATAATCCTCAGCATCTGTGGTTTAAGCGGAAGTGGTATGGATGGGGATGGACGCCAGCAACGTGGCAAGGGTGGGTGGTTACTCTCGCGTATGTTGGCATCATCGTGCGTCTCAGCTTAACTGTTGATGAGGCATACATGGGTCAAGAAGTCATTCGTGAGTTTGTTATTCCTGTTGTGGTGCTTACTGCCGCACTTCTTTGTGTGGCATACGCGACGGGCGAGCGGCCACGTTGGCAATGGGGAGCGCCCAAAGAATAGGAATGTACGTTGTTTATATTCTGAAGTGTCGGGACGGTAGTTTGTATACAGGTATCACCACCGATGTGGTGCGTCGTTTGCGCGAGCATAAGACGGGGAAGGGCGGTAACTATACGCGCGCTCACGGCGCAGTGCGTATGGTGTACCAAGAACGGTGCGGCTCGCGGAGTACCGCACTGAAGCGTGAAGCAGCTATAAAACGCCTTCCGCGTGTGCAAAAAGAGGCGCTCGTAAACAGGCGCGTATAATTATCTTCTTTTCAGAAGAGTGGGAGGGGTGTACAGTAGATGTATGAATCACAATACTTCTTCGGATGCGGTGTATGGTATGGGGCTTATTGGCGCGGCAGTGTATTTCATCCAGCAAGCAGATTCATTTAGTACCGGGCTTCTAGGGCTTTTGAAAGCATTTGTGTGGCCAGCACTTTTAGTATACCGCTTCCTTGCGCTCTAGTGGGCAGTAGAGTATACCTTACGCTTAGGAGGCATCACATGGCTGAAGAGGTGAGCGTTGTATCCTTTTTCGTTTGTTCGGATGAAAAATGTCGTCTTAGCTGGCGGCATGGCCATTTCACTATCCCGCTTGGGTCCGGGCTGGGCGAGATCTGGTCCAAGGCACTCTTCTCGCAGGCGAGCGCGCGTGAGTACATTTGGGAGCACTTTCCGCGAGAGGACCGAGAGCGTCTTCAGAAGGAAGTGGGAGCCACGGAGCTCCCGCTCATGCTCGAGGATGACATTGGTGACCCTGACGAGGACGAGTAGCTGTCAGCCTACACCCCGTACGAACGTATCGTGCGGGGTGGTTTTATTTGATATTTTTACAGTTTTATGGTATGATTGTTCCACGTAGCTTTGATCTCTCGCGGTGAGGCTTTGTGAAACGCGCGGTGGGTTCTCTAGTTCGTATTTTATTTTGGAACAAAACACATCACTACCGTCAGTTGGATTCTCTGGGTTAACTATCGCCCCGTTGTTTTTAGAGGCGCTTGTGCGCATGAACTACACGGAGCCAACGCCTATTCAGCAACAAGTTATTCCCGTTGCTATTGAAGGCAAAGATATCGTCGGCATCGCACAAACGGGCACGGGAAAAACGCTCGCTTTCTGCTTGCCTATGCTTCAGCGCCTTTCAAACATGGATGCGCAAGGGCTGGTGCTCGTCCCAACACGCGAGCTTGCTACTCAGGTTGAGGAATCTATTCAAGAAATAAGCAAAGGTATGGGCGTTCGCACTGCCGTGCTGATCGGTGGCGCGCAAATGTACCCGCAAGTTCGTGCGCTACGAAACAACCCCCATATTATTGTAGCAACCCCTGGTCGCTTCATGGACCACCTCAAGCAAAAGCATTTTAATCTGACACGCGTGCGCGTTGTCGTACTTGATGAAGCTGATCGCATGCTTGATATGGGTTTTGCGCAGCAAATCACTACGATCTTAAAGATGATCTCAACAGAGCGTCAGACGATGCTCTTCTCAGCGACAATGCCTCCAGAGATTATGAAACTTGCAACGGGGCACATGCAGTTGCCTATTCGCATTGAAATCGCGCCAGCAGGAACGACAGCTTCTCGTGTAACGCAAGAAATTTTCATTGTGCAACGCGACGCAAAGATCCCTATGGTAGAAAAGCTGCTTGCACAGTATTCGGGTACGACACTTATTTTCTCTAAAACGAAGCACGGAGCTCGTAAGTTAACTGACATGATCCGCGGCATGGGCCATACGGTTGCTGAATTGCACGCAAACCGTTCGCTTGGTCAGCGTCGTGAAGCACTCGCTGGATTTAAATCTGGCGCGTATCGCGTGCTCGTCGCTACCGATATTGCATCTCGCGGTATTGATGTAACGGGTATCGAGCTGGTGATCAACTTTGACTTGCCGATGAACCCTGAGGATTATGTGCACCGCATTGGGCGCACTGCTCGCGCAGGTGCTGGCGGACACGCCATTTCTCTCGCAACGCCAGATCAACGTGGCACATTGCGTAACATTGAACGCATTATCCGCATGGAGATTCCTGTCTCAGAGGGGCCAGGCATGCCGCCACTCGCGCGGCAGGGTGGCCAAGATTCTCGTCCGTTTGCCGCTCGTCGCCGTACATTCGGCGCACGCCGTGGTTTTCGTTCTCGCCGCCGCTCGTTTTAGTAGGTAGCATATGCCCTTTGTTTGTGGTATACTCACTGTATGTTAGTTGATGACGTCACTATTTCAGTAAAAGCAGGAGATGGCGGCACGGGTGCCGTCGCTTTTGATAAGAACAAAATGAGCCTTGGCCCTTCGGGAGCCAGCGGCGGCAATGGCGCAGACGTCTACATGGAAGGTGTCGCAGATATCGGTGCACTGACGCAGTTCCGTAACGTCAAAGAAGTCAAGGCAACTGATGGAGAGGACGGCAACCCTCAATTTCGTGATGGGCGTGACGGAGAGCCGGTAGTACTCAAAATTCCTGTTGGTACCGTTATTCACAATCTCGATACAGGAGAAGATCAAGAGGTCATTAGCACGCACGATCGTGTTCTTGTGGCTCGTGGTGGGAAGGGTGGGAAGGGCAACTTCCACTTCCGTTCTTCAATAAATACAAGTCCAAAAGAATTCCAAGAGGGAACCCCGGGTGAATTTTTCCACATTCGTCTCGAGTTGAAACTTATCGCTGACGTTGGTTTCGTCGGGCTTCCTAATGCTGGGAAATCGAGCCTCCTGAACGAGCTTACGAACGCAAAGAGTCGTGTAGCGAACTATCCTTTTACCACACTAGAACCAAACCTTGGTTCATATTACGGACTCATTCTCGCCGACATTCCGGGTCTCATTGAAGGCGCGTCGCAAGGAAAGGGTCTTGGTATTCGTTTTCTCCAACACGTGGAACGCACGAAGACGCTTTTTCATCTTATCTCAGCAGAGTCACTTGATCCTGTTGCTGATTATAAAACAGTGCGCAGTGAACTCTCTGCATATCGCGAGACACTTGGCGCGAAGCCAGAGCATGTCTTTTTAAGTAAGAGCGATATGGTGACGCCAGAAGTGTTTGCAGAACACGTTGCCGCCCTAAAGAAGATAGGTGTTGCAGCAACGCCATTGTCTATCCACGATTCTGAGAGCCTTGCTCACGTAGAAACGATTCTACGCAGTATCCAGAAAGAAAAGTAGTGCCTTGCGCGCTGTGGCGTATTTTCTATACTAGCGACATATGAATAAAGCCTTATTGTTAGGGATTGGTGGGGTTGTCGTTGTCGGCGGTATTGCGTGGGCGGTGATGAGCGGAGGGGATGAGGGCGATCTTAGTGGTGGTACTACGCTCGCGGGGCAAGAAGAAACAACCCTGCGCGCGCTCTTAGGGAATACCACACCTCAAAAGTGTGTGTATGCTATCCCGGAATCTCCGGCTGACGAAACAGCAACTGCATATATTGCGAACGGAAAGCTTCGTCTTGACGTTTCTAGCGCGGAAGGCGTACATAGCATTATGCGCGATAACGTAGTCTACGTATGGCGCGACGGCGCACGGGAAGGTATGCGCATCAATGCCCAGGCCCCAACCGAGACGCAGAAAGTGGATTCACAGAATGTTGGTCTTGATGAAAGTGTCAAAGCTTCATGCGAAGACTGGCGCGTTGATGCTTCTCTGTTTGAGCTTCCTAAGGGTGTAACGTTCCAAGATCTTTCTGCGCTTATGCCACAAACGGGTGCCGCCTCTGGTGCCTCTGCGCAGTGTGGTATGTGTGCATCATTGCCTGCAGATCAGCAAGGAGCTTGCAAGCAAGCTCTCAAGTGTCAGTAGCACTGCGAGTGTTGGCTAAGCACCACTTCCGATTCGTTCAGAAATACGATATTATATACCCATGTCTGCACTTGGTTCTCTGGTAGCGGCAACGCTCCTTATCAGCGCCGGTTCCCTTATCGGCGCGCTCACACTCTTCTGGCAAGGGGCCCAAGGGAAAAAAGTATTGCTATTGTTGGTAGGGCTTTCTGCCGGCGCGCTCATCGGCAACGCTTTTTTACATTTGTTGCCTGAAGCTGCTGAATCGTTGGAAAGCGTGCTCTTGTTCCGCATCGTTCTTGTTTCGTTTATCGTATTCTTTCTTATCGAGAAAGTGCTGCACTGGCGCCACTGCCACGAGGGCGTTTGTCCTGAGCATGCGTTTGGGACGATGAACCTCATCGGTGATTTTGTGCACAATTTCATCGATGGGCTTATTCTCGCAGCGACCTTTGCCGTTGATGCATCGCTTGGATGGGCAACCGCTATCGCTGTTGCGATGCACGAAACTCCTCAAGAGATTAGTGACTTTGGTGTGCTGTTGTATGCGGGATTTTCTCGTGGGCGGGCGCTTGTGTGGAATTTTTTCGTGTCTTTGGGAGTAGTGTTCGGGGGCATCATTGGATGGTATGCAGTCGAGCACGTTACTGATATGGTTCCCCTTCTTTTGCCTATCGCCGCAGGAGGCTTCTTGTACATTGCAGCTTCAGATCTCATGCCAGAGCTTCGTCGTGAAACGCAATTTAACACCTCGGCCCTTTCGTTTATGATGTTCCTTGTCGGCGTTGCCATGATGTTCTTTATAGGATAACGATATGACCGTATCTCTATTGAAGCGTTTTATACGAATGAATGGGTTTCCACTTCTTTTTGCGGCGGCGCTTTTCACTGCGGGGTGGTTTATCCTCAAGGGGCAGACAATTACATTTCCTGGTGTGCAGGTGGGGAAGAACGCATTGCTCGTCGTTGACCAGCGTCCGGGGCTCGCAACTCGCGTTGAGCTCGCCGCGCTTGATCGCCCTGGGTTTGTGGTGATCCAGTATGCCATCGTACGACCTGGTGCGCGCTCGTATGCGGGCGCTACACCACTGCTTGAGGTCGGGGAGCATCAAGGCATAGAGATTGTGCTCTCATCGCCTACAAAAGATGGAGAAGGGTATGTCGCGGTGCTCTACGCTGACGATGGTGACGAGCGCTTTGATCCGCTACTCGATACGCCTATCACCGATGTGTGGAAGAACCCCATTGCAGCACTTTTCCACACGCTTGATTCCGCAAAAGACTCCTGGGACATACGTTTTTAGAGAAGTTTTGTGTGCATAAATGTTCTTGCGCTTAAGAGTGGGCGTTATATACTTAGTGTATGAAACGACATTCAATCGTGTTTATTGCAGTCGCATTAGCGTGGGGTGCTTCATGCGCTCCCTTTGTGTATGCCCAGGAAGATGCGGATGAAACAGCATCACCATCTCCGAAGAGTGAACTTCGTGAAAAAGAGCGCGAGGCTCTAAAGAAGAAAGCAGAAGCAGAGAAAGAGGCGCTTCAAGAAAAGCGAGAAGAAGAAAAAGAACAAGCCAAGAAGAAAATAGAAGTTGAGAAAACAAAGCGCGAAGAAGAGCGCGAAGCTTTTAAACAAAAAGCAGAGAATGAGCGCGAAGCAATGAAAGATGAGCGAGAGGCTGAGCGCGAAGCGTTTAAGAAGAAGCTTGCTACCGTGAAGGATGAGAAAAAGAAACAGATCGTCGAACGTATTGATGATCAGATAGATGCGTTGAACGCACGCATTACTACTCACTTTGCAAATATCCTTGAGAAGGTAGAAACATCACTTGCTCGTATTGAGTCTCGTATTGCTGGCTTAAAGAGCGAGGGTAAGGATGTAGCAAAGGCGGAAGCCGCGGTTATTGTCGCTAAGGATGCTATTGCGGCAGCGCGTGTAAGCATTGAAGCACAAGCGGTTGAGGGGTATGTGATCACCATCACTACTGAAGATAAATTAGGCTCAGCGGTTAGCGTGGCGCGTAAGTCACTCCATGAAGATTTAAAGGCTGCACAAGAATCGGTGCGCAAAGCACACGCTGCGGTAAAAGATCTCTCTGAAGTGGTAAAAGATATTATTCGGGGGCCAGAAGATGACGACGACACTTCGCCATCTCCAGCACCGAGCGTATCTCCTGCGGCAACTCAATAATAACCTATGAATGATTCTCATGGCTCGTTGGGTTGGTTGTGGGCGATTGTACTCATTGCACTTGCTGGCGCGATTGGGTGGGTCCTCATGCAGCAAGGCACCCCAGAAGAGGCAGATCTCAAAAAGATGCCTGCCCCCTCATCTAGCATCTCTGCAACCCCAGATGTTCTAGAAGTAAACGCGATTGAAGATGTAAACATCGACGCAGAGCTTAAGGAAATCGATACTTCGGCACAAGGGCTCTAGTATCATCATCTGACCAAAAAACCGGCGTGAGTCGGTTTTTTGATACTTTTGTCAGACGATAAAATATGCGAACATAGAGCCATGACTTCAGATGATGCGTACAAGCAGAAGCTCGCGCCTGAACAATATCGTATATTACGAGAAGGTGGCACAGAGGCGCCATTTTCTGGGAACTATGTTGCTACAAAAGAGACGGGCATGTATACCTGCGCAGCATGCGGACAAGAGCTTTTCTCTTCTGATACAAAGTTTGATTCTGGCACTGGGTGGCCCAGTTTTACTGATCCAGTGAATAGAGAGCATGTGACCCTTCGTTCCGATGCGTCGCATGGCATGGTACGCGTAGAGGTGCGTTGCAAAAACTGCGACTCGCATTTAGGGCACGTTTTTGACGACGGCCCACAAGCCGCTGGGGGAAAGCGTTTTTGTATTAATTCAGCATGTCTCCAATTCAAGCCAAAAAACTAAAAAACGCCCTTCAAGCGATTCTCACACCCGATGAGCGATCATGCATGGCGTCTTTACGTACCCCAGAGCGCATTCAAGACTTTCTTTCTGCGCTTCCGGCGAATCACGAACGTAATGGCGATTCATGCCTCTCGCCTCGTGTTGTAATGCAGAAAAAGACCGCTCACTGTTTTGAAGGCGCACTTTTTGCAGCAGCGGTTCTGTGGTTCCACGGACAAAAACCGCTGCTCCTCGATCTCCAAACCGCGCCTCATGACTTTGATCACGTTGTCACACTATTCAAGCGCGATGGTTTGTGGGGTGCAATCAGTAAAACCAACCACGCAGTGCTCCGGTGGCGTGATCCTATCTATCGCACGGTCCGCGAACTAGCGCTCTCTTATTTTCACGAGTATTTTCTTGATTCAGGAGAGAAGACGCTACGCGCCTATTCGCGGCCATTCTCTCTAGAGCGATTCGGTACGGGGTGGGTGGTTTCAGACGAGCCGCTTTGGTATATTGGTGATGTGCTCGACGTATCGCCCCATTATCCCATTGCGCCATTGCGCGCATTACGTCGCGCTCGTCCCGCTGAAGTATTCGAGCGCTCCGTAACGAAGCACGAGGAATATCCGCACGCGCATAACAAAGATGACTAATCATCAGCATGAGCTCCACGATCATAAGCCCCACGGCATTCTCGCGCTTGCTGTGTTCTTACTTTCTCTTGGCATGCTCTGGTATGCTGGCTTTTTTGCTTCTGGGCGCACTGCAGAGTTGAGTGATGAGCGTATTTTTTCTGGCGTTGTTACGAATATTCTCGAAGAACGTACAGTTCAGAGTATCGTGCCTGGGCGCACTATTCGAGAACAGAAACTTTCTGTGCAGGCGACGCTTCCTGATGGTGCGCGTAGCGTTGCGGTGACTAATGATTTTGTACCTCTTAGTGCCGGAGATCGGGTATACGTACAGCAGACTGGAGGCGTTGAGAGCGAGCAGTTTTTCATTGTCGATGTACAGCGCCACAGGGGATTGTTCGCACTGGCGGCACTTTTCGTTGGAGCTGTGCTTGTGATGGCGGGCAAGAAGGGCCTCTATGCGCTTTCCGGCCTTGTCTTTAGTTTTGCCCTTATTATTACATGGATTGTGCCGCGTATTCTTGCGGGTAATGACCCTGTCCTTATTGGATTGATCGGATCGATGCTTATTCTCATTGTTACACTTGCCGTATCCTACGGAGTGAATCGAAAATCTATTTCTGCGCTGCTCGGCATTCTGGTTGCTCTTATGGTCGTTGGAGTGCTCTCGAGTGTCGCCGTGAAGGCGTTGCACTTCTCTGGTTTTTCTGCCGAAGAGGCGGTGTATTTGAATATGGAATCCGAGAATGCGGTGAACTTAGTCGCTCTTGTAGTCGCTGGTATCATTATCGCGGCGATCGGTGTTCTTGATGATATAGCAATCACGCAAGCGGCTACTGTCTTTAGTTTAGCGCGCACTGATCCGCGCCTTACTCGCATGCAGCTCTTTGTGCGCGCTATGGACGTGGGGCGTGATCACATTTCAGCCGTGATTAATACCCTTGTTCTTGCATACACAGGAGCGGCGCTTCCTCTAGTCCTTCTTGTAAGTATGCGCAAGTTTCCACTTTCTTTTGTGATAAACGGAGAGATTGTTGCTGAGGAGATCGTGCGTACCCTCATTTCATCTACGGGGCTAGTGCTTGCTGTCCCAGCAACAACGCTGATCGCCGCGTATATGGCAAAACGAAATGCGTAATATTTTTATCTCGTTCTTCTTTGGTTTTGGCGCTCTTATTGTAGTGGGAGTGTATTCCCTTGGCATCTTTGGAGCGGGCACAAAAGAAGTGGTAACGGTGACAGCGACTCCTTCTCCTTTTGTGCCATATGCTACAGCGGCGCCAACACTTTCGCCAACGCCACAAGCAACAGCGCTTCCGGGGCGCGTCGTGCACTCCGCTCCTTTTACTGCGCAGGCTCCTTTTGGTGACTGGGCTGATCCTCGTCAACAAGGTGC
>JBBTYA010000002.1:60611-68843 GCA_038061995.1 Patescibacteria group bacterium
TTGCTCACCTATCGACCCTCTCAAAATGGCTCTGGCACGCTCTCGAGCGCTCCGGTAGCAGAGTCAGATCATGTGAAGGGATCTTTGGCCGCTCCCGCAGTTCTCGTTGAATATAGCGATTTCCAGTGTCCTGCCTGTGCTCAGTTCCAGCCACTTATTAAACAGGCACAAGATGAGTTTGGCGATAAGCTTTCTATTGTCTACCGTCACTTCCCATTGCGTACCATCCACCCGAACGCGAACCTTGCTGCGCAAGCTTCGGAAGCTGCGCATGCGCAAGGAAAGTTTTGGGAGATGCATGATCTGATTTTTGCGCAACAACAAACATGGGCTACGGCACAAAACGCACGGGACCTCATGATTGGATATGCGCGTCAACTGAAACTGGATACGCAGCGTTTTGTGACTGACATGGATGCAGATACTACAAAAGCGCGTATTGATCGCGACCTCGCTTCCGGCGTTGCCTCTGGAGTGAGCGGTACTCCATCGTTCTATCTCAATGGAGCAAAATTAACACCGTCTTCTGCCGAAGGATTCCTTAACAGTATTCGGGCGGTCGTTGAGCAGCAATAGCCTCATGGAAAAACTCACGAGCATCCCAAGCGTTGCAAAGCCTATTCAAGAATTTTCTGACTTTGCTTTTGTGAGTTGGGAGCGTGACATGCACCCGCAGTTTAAGGCTGGGGTAAGCGATGCGGAAACATCATTTTTTGCATCGTTCATTCAAGAACACAATATCCGCTCGCTTATCGATTTTGGCGTAGGGAGCGGCGCAACGCTTTCTGCGCTTCTTACAAAACTTGCTGCGAGCGGCTATTCGCTGGAACGCGTTGCCGGAAACGATGTGCAAGAATCATTCCTCAGTCGCGCGCATGAGCTCTTTGAAGAGCGCGGACAAAAGGTCGAGCTCCATCAAGCAAATTGGCTTGATCTTCCGGAAGGGATTCCTCCGTACGCGCCTGAGTCATTCGAGTTCGGCGTGCTTACGGGTACTTCACTATCGTATGTAGGCGGTGGAACGCTTATGCATACGCGGGCATTACAAAAGAGTGTCGTACGCCGATTAGCTTCGCTCATCCGACCCGGAGGGCATATCTTTATTGATCTTCGCAACTACAGTCACCTTGCACTGCTGATGCATGAACCGCAACGAGCAGCAGAGGTTACTATTGATCCCTCAACCTACTATCATGGATTCCAGAGCCACGTGGTGACCTTTCCGGCGTATGTGAGCGATAGTCTCGTGGTGATGCACTTTTATGACACCGAGAAAAAGATCTGGAGCAAGCTCGATATCTTCCCACTCTTTCCAGAAGAGATGGCATCTCTCTTGAGTGAGCATTTCACTATTGAGCACACGTTCTATGATTTCGAGCCAGAGCATAAAACAAAGAGTCTCTTTACCCAGTATATTGCTAAAAAGAAATAATATTCATTATGGATCACATCAACCCACAATCACACGAAACCCACTCTGATACTCAAGAGCATGCGCCGGCGCCGTTTCTTCATGATGTTGCCGACAAGCGCTCGCCGCTTGATCCCAATAAGCTGATCCTTGCCGGAGCTATTGTGTTTGCTGGCGTTCTCGTTGCAGGAGCGGTTATATGGACGAGCTTACGTCAATCGTCTGACGGTGCGTCTCGTGCTGTTGCAACGGTATCAGTTGACGACGACGCGATGCTCGGTAATAAAAAGGCACCGGTAACGATTATCGAATTTAGCGATTACCAATGTCCATTCTGCCGTGCGTTCTGGCGCGATACCTATCCACGCCTGAAGAAAGATTTTATTGAGACGGGCAAAGTGCGCCTCGTGTTTCGTGATTTTCCACTTTCAAGTCATCCGGGCGCCGTGCCAGCTGCTCATGCGGCAGAATGTGCTGAAGAGCAAGGCAAATATTGGGAGATGCATGATGTTATCTTTGCTGAGCAAGATACAAAAGGCGCTGGCACCGTTTCCTTTTCAGCTGACGACCTAAAGAGGTGGGCAGGAAAGATCGGCCTTAAGCAAAGTGAATTCAACGCGTGTTTAGATAGTGGAAAATACAATGAAGAGATCGCAAAAGACTTGAAAGATGGCGCGGCGTCCGGCGTTTCAGGGACTCCCAGTTTCTTCATTAATGGCAACCTACTTGTAGGCGCTCAGCCGTATGAAGCGTTCAAGGCGGCAATTGAACTTATACTTGCGCGAGAATAAGCAATTATGAGTGGGAGTAATACATAACCGGCACACGTGCCGGTTATTAGTTGCAGACGACTTCACAATTCGGAGGAATGCTTACTTGAGGAGATGCTGTGACGGCTGGCGATGGTTGCTCCGATGTCGATGTATGGAAGCGGTCTAATAGTATTTGTGAGGGAGAACGTTCGGAGATCGATTCAGTGAGTGATTGGATGACTGTATCAGAGTTTTGAAATGTTTTTACAGCTTCCTGCAGTGCTGATCGTTCTGCAGGAGTGATGTTCTTTGAATTCAAGAGAAGCGGCGCTTGCTCAGTGAAAAAAGTACGGAGTGCTTCTTGGTGTGGCGTGAGATTTTCTATCAAAATCTCATTTTGTGTTTTTGGAATGATGGAGTCTATAATTTGACTGCGTAGTGAGGAGATCTGGTCGGGAAAGGGCATTTGGCCAAGCGAAAACGAGAAGATGCCAACGAGTGCTCCCACAAGAAGAATGAGATAGATCATGACTTGGGCGTAGGAAGCGGTGGGAGATTCTGCTGAAAGTTGACGAGATCTGGGTTAATAGTGTTGAGGATAGCATATGCAGCGAGGAGAAGGAGTGCTCCTACAAAGACGTCTTGGATATCAGATCGCGCTTTTGTTACTGCGCTCGGGTTGTCGCCACTGGTAAGAATAGTGAACCCACTTTTCAAGAGCATAAAGAACATAATTGCTCCGAGAAGGAGAATGGCCCACTCATACACTTGAGCAATCATACCCCCGAGCGTTTTATCTGTGGTGACGGTTGGAGGAGGAGATACGGTCGATGACGGTGTTGGTGTTGCCGCCGGAAATGGTTTCTGAAATGAAAGTGCTGGTGATTGTATGGTCGCAGATTGATTTCCGACTCTCACCTTAAAATATAAAGAGAGCGCCGGGCTCTGCCCACCGCCCAATTGATTCCAAATGGCATCACTTAATGCAAATGGGGCCTCGGTAGAAGCTCGTCCAGAGCTTGGAAACATCGCCGTATATTCTGTATTAACCTTTCTGGTACTACTATAAACATCTATATAAATAACCGTTCCTGTGCAGCCGTTTCCAAATACTTGCATGTTTACTGGCTGTCCTGTGCCTGGAACCGAACCCGATTGGCTCCACGAGGCACTTGTGAGTACGCACTCGGCATGTGCGGGTGTAGTAATAGCAAGCGCTCCAATAATACTTGTTAATATGACAAAAAGAGGGCGGGATAGCTTCATGTAACCTATTATAGCGCTTTTTTCGCTGGGTATTCCTACGTGTGTCTATAAGCTCCGTTGCGATTCTGACATCATTCTGTATCATAGATGTATGAAACCACTGGGCATTCTTTTTGTGGTGTTGTTTGGGGTTATTGTGGGTGTTTGGCTGTGGCCAGAAAGCCACGATAATGTCCAGACACCTTCCATAAGCGCCACTCCTTCTCCCGAGGCGCTTTCAAGCGTTTCTCCAGCGCCAAGTTCGAGCCCTTCGAGCGCACCATCGTCCTCTCCGACAGCAACACTAAAGCCAAGCGTGTCTTCCACGCCGCAGAATTACGTCATCACCATTCGTGCAGACGGCGTTGCTCCCAAAGAGCTCACCATCCGTCCCGGGGATTCCGTTACCTTTAAAAACGAGGGCTTAGAGGGCGCGTGGCCAGCTTCAGATCCGCATCCATCGCACACGCTTTGCCCATTTTTTGACGCGGATAAACGTATGGCGATCGGGGAGACTTATACAGTCACATTCCCCGAAGTAAAGACGTGCTCGTTCCATAATCACACAAATCCAAGTAGCGCGTTTCGTGGCACGATTCGTGTGCAGTAATATTCTGTGAAATTATCCGCCTTTCTTTTTTCGAGCTTCCTTATACTTTCCGCATATGCTGGCGGTTTTCTTTCTGCGCCAGCTCACGCAGCTGTTTCTGATGAAATTGCAGAGCGGACGCGTCAGATCGAAGAGATCCAACGTCAGATTGACGAGTTACAGGCCCAGGTGGATGCAAATAGAGGCAAGGCCTCAACGCTTCAAGGAGAAATTAGCCGTTTGAATGGACAGATCAATCAACTCAATCTTGAAATACGCAGTTTAAGTATTTCTATTGAGCGGACCACACTTGATATCCGCGGCACTTCAGACAACATCTCGGAAGCTGAAGTAGAGCTCCAGAAGCACAAGGGCGCGTTGGGGAAATATGTGCAGTATGCATATGAACTCGATCGCTTCTCTCTTACAGAAGTGTTATTAAACAACGATACGCTTTCCGATTTCTTTAATGATCTCAATAATGTTCAGACAACGCAGGATAGCTTGAAATCTGCTATCGTGAGCATCCGCGAGTTAAAGACGGGTCTTGAAGAAAAGAAGCTTTCCTTAGAAGAAAAGAAAGAAGAACTCGAACGTCTTAAGAGTATCCAAGAAATTGAAAAGCGTATGATCGACAGCACAAAGGCGCAGAAAGATCGTGTGCTTCGTGAAACAAAGGGACAGGAATCAAAATATCAAGAATTGGTAAAACAAAAAAAGCTTGACCTCGAACGCATTCGCGATCAGATTACCTACTTGCAACAAAACGGTGTGAGCGCTGAAGATGCGGTGAAGTTTGGTCAGCTTGCTGCGCGTCGTGCTGGAGTCCGTCCGGCATATCTCATCGCAGTATTGGAAGTAGAGTCAGGACTTGGACGCAACGTGGGACGCTGCAACCGCGCAGATGATCCACCCTCAAAGAAGTGGGATGTCATTATGCATACGCGCGATCATAAAGCATTTCTCGCTGTTACCTCACAGCTTGGGCTTGATCACAACAGTACTCCAGTCTCCTGCCCGCAAATCGTCAACGGAAGACAGCTTGGCTGGGGCGGTGCGATGGGGCCTGCGCAGTTTATTCCTTCGACATGGGTTTCCTATGCTGATGAGGTAGCTCGTCTTGTGGGGCGCTCTCCTGCGAATCCGTGGAATATTGAAGACGCGTTTATGGCCGCAGCAATCAAGCTGGCGCGCGGAGGAGCATCCGCAAAAACAAAGGCAAGCGAGGTTGCTGCATCAAAGGCGTATTATAGTGGGAATTCAAAATGCTCTTCGAGCTCATGTAATTCATACGCAAATGCCATCCAGAAGAAGGCGGCTACCATTGAAGAGAATTTAGGAGAATAAGCATGAGACGTTATATTACTATTACCACCGTAAGTACGGTGTTCGGTATCTGCGCGATCGTCTGGTTTCTACAAAAACCAGACACGCTTGGCGTTCGCTCATTTGATATCCAAAGCGCGCTTGCGTTTGATCGTGTTTTTTCTCCAACGTATCCAACCGATGCAGCAAACATGCGGACCCTTCTGGCTCAGGCGGAGGCGTTACTAAAAGATGCGCCCATTTCCGTGGGAGAGCTACCGCTTACCTACGCGGAACAGCGCATTGTAAATAACGGCGGCGGTCCTGCGGTGGTGAACAGGGAATTCACTGACGTAGAGCGTCAACTTGCGCTTGCAGTGCTCGATAAAAAAAGTGGTGAGATATCCATTGTGCCCGTGATAAAACGCGGTGCAGATGTTGTTGCCTCTGATGGCTATCGTATCAGTATTGCTCCGCGCGCAAATGGTATCGCGTGGAATTATTGGGCAACACAGTTTGTTATCGAAGAACCAAAGCACCGCGTGGTTATCATGACGAAGTTTCCACTATCGGATACGGTGCGTGTTGGACGCGCGACAGAAACACGCATCGAACCAATTCTGTATACTGCGTACACAGAGGAATTAAATGACCGAGCGTTTATTGAAGCAGGAGCGCGCTATGTTGCAGATGTAGTAGCGCAAGCTCGTGATGAGCTACGTGCCCAAGGCGTACTCTCGCGCGCTGTGTCGGGTAAACTTGTTGTCGATGTGCTCCCTGCAGATATATTTCAGCGCATCCCATTTTTGGAACAAGGCGATCTATTAGAAGTGCTTGTTGACGCTGAGTATGTTGCGCGGCGCGTTTTGGGAACGCTTGGCTATAATGGTTCGCGCGCTTTTGCGCATACTGAAAGTTCTGCGGGTGCACGTGGGTGGCTGCAGTTTACAGATAATGCAATTCGCACACAGCCAGGAACTTATTCGCAATTACGCAAATTATACCCGAAAGCATTATTAGAATCTGATTTTGAAAAAGGAGCGTCGGATCACGTGAATAGCATGAAGGCAGCGATGCTTTTACACGATGAGAATCTCGCCTACTTTATGCGCGGCCTCGAAGAAGAGATTATATCCGATACGCGACTTGAAGAATATCTTGCCGCCGCATATAACGGGCCTCCGGCACGTGCGCTTACTGCTATTCGAGAAGCAAAAAAAGGAGAAGACTGGATTGCTGAGTTAGCTCCAGAAACACAGGGCTTTATTACAAAACTACGCATTTGGAAGCAGTATAGAATTCCGGAAAAATATCTCTAATGATATAACGAAAAATCCCCCGTAATGGGGGATTTTTCGCAAGGCCATTAGAGGCGCTTCTTCTTGGCGCCGCCCTTTTTCTTTGCGACTTTCTTCTTTGCTGCTTTTTTCTTTTTTGCTGCCATATGAATCGTTATAGTAGTCAGAGATCAAGTGTGTGGATATGAGATTCACACCACTTCATCTCATCCCTCCTTCTAGAGTACTAATGCGTGACACCGACCGTACAATAACTGCACCGTACATGCCACACGTTCTACGTTGCAACGTACTCTTATTTATAATTATACGCGCCACATATTTTTTATGAGAAAAAAATAGTGGATAACTTCATATAAAAAAATATTCGACAAATATAATTTATTTTTGTACGATGCGCCCATGCCGGAATCAGAAAAAAGATTCGAAGCAAAAAAAGAAACGTGGCATGCGAGTCGCGTGCACCGGATCGCGCTCGATGGCGGCTCCTATAAGCTCATTGTTGGCGTGCGTAGCTCCGCAGGAGATCTCCGTCTGGTGCAAGTGTTTTACGATGCCTTGGACAACGAAGAGAAAACGGTGATCTCACATGAGAACGATCGACGAGACCTCTCTCCGCATGAACAACAAGAGATTATCCGCGTTGCGAAAGGGTATCTCAACGCACATCCCGAAGCTCGCCACGTTGCCTGAATGTTCTTCTCGAAGCGTTCGCACCACAGTGTGCGGGCGCTTTTCTATTATGTGATGTCTATAATTTTTGTGCGTGCAGTGTGTCCTATAACAATAGAAATACGAGATGGCGCGACATGGAAATGATCGGCAAGTATTTTCCGCACCGCTTCATTTGCACTCCCTTTTTCTGGTCGCTCATGTACGGCAACACGATAGGTGCCATCTTCAAGCGTTGTGATGCCTGCGTGCACTGCTCCTGTTTGTACGCGAATGGTGATGCGCATACTACTTATGTTTCATCTCATACACACCGTTCCATGCCTCGGGAGGATGCTCTTGGAAATAAGCACTGCGTTCCGCGAGTAATTTAGTTGGGCCATCGTCGGGCGTGCGAGTGAGAATAGTATGTGCCAACGCTACAGCTTCTTCCCATGCACCGCGTGCATACGCATTCCGTAGTTGATCAAAATCTGTTTGAATAGATTCCCATGTGGACATGCGGTTTGGTGGGATCACTTCGTAAATAGTAACCCCTTCCGTTTTCCCCTTCACCTGCACGCAATCAACATCGCGCATAGAAATATGTGCCGCCTCATCTCCAAGTGCACTTTTTGTTTTTTCTGTGATGAGTATGCGCACTCCATACATTTTAGTAAGACTCTCAAGTCGTGATGCGAGATTTACCGCGTCTCCCATGACGGTATAGTCGAAGCGTTGTTCTGAGCCCATGTTGCCAACCGTAACGTCCCCAGTGTTAATGCCGATACCAATATCAATGCGGGGATCACCACTTGCTCCACTTTCTTCATTAAAGGCATCAAGGGCGGTCGTCATGGCAAGCGCAGATGTTACAGCGTCAAGGGCGTGGGTCTGTGAAGGAATGGGCGCTCCCCAGAACGCCATAATCGCATCACCGATATATTTATCAATAACTCCACGGCGCTCTAAAATAATACT
>JBBTYA010000002.1:68943-149376 GCA_038061995.1 Patescibacteria group bacterium
CCAAAGTGTATTACTCCTCTCGTGGGTATTATTGAGAAATTGTTCGATCGCGTGTGCTTGGATGGTAACCCCACTCATTACGCCAAACGGCGTTGGGTGTGTATCTTGGAGATCGGCGGCCGTGGCGCCTATGAGCACGATATTATTTTTAAAGAGGGACGCATCAACAGCTCCTGTAAGTACATCGATGGCACGCACGTGAGGAAATGCTTGCTCGCCTCCAGCAAAGAAAATACGTCGCAAGTTTTCCGATGCTTCAGGAAGAGACGCGCCAGCGCGTTGCGCGATGAGCGTGCTGAAGCTTGCAATGGAACCGCGATACATGCGTACGCGTCGAGCAATGCCATCTGCATCAACCGCGATGTTCGCGAAGCCCTTCTGTGCGCGGTCTACAGCATTTATAAGCGGTGCTAACGATCCATCTGAAGTCACATCGCTTGTTACCACAACGGTGGCTGGCGTGCGCGCTATAGCTTGCGCCAGTGCAGTATCATCTTGGATACCGAGGCGTGATGGCTCTTTAAAATTGACATCAATGCCAATAATCTGAGCATCGCCGATGCGCGTGATGAGCTGTGCGAATGATGCTCGTGGCCATGGCCATTGCCCATGTGCGCGGAGACTCGCGTCGTCGATATCTACAATAACGATGCGATCACGCACAGTGCGTGTTTGCAGGAGAGAGTCTTGGAGGCGTGCGTCCCACAATATGCCTAGATCCAGAAACCATGCGCCGAGCATTATCGCACTGAGTACGCTAAGACCTAAGACAAATCGTATACGCATATATTAGTTTAGAGGCGAGATGGTGAGTGCATCGGGGAGCTGTGCTTTAAGGCCATTCTTTGCGCGTACAAAGATAGTATAAGTGCCTGGAGCGAGCTCCGGTGTTGTCACAAAGAGTGTGAATGAATCTATGGTACTAAATGGGACGCCTGCTGTTCCAACCATCACTTCTGCAATGGCTGAGAGATTCCTCCCCTCTGTAAATCGTTCCCCATTCAAAGCGAACTGCTCTCCGGGGCGTACGATCTTTGGGAGCACGGAGCGAAGAACTGGAGGGAGCGCTTCTGGGGTCGGGGTAGCTGACGCTACAAGGGCCGGAGAGTTCAACGGAGTGCTGAGTGCTGTTGGAGTTACGAGTGTTGTGGGCTTGGTGAGGGGCGATGATGAAGCGCTTGGTCGTGGAGATGCGAGGGGAGATTGTGTTGCTGGCAAGCGAGAAGGGAGTGGGCTTTGTATCTGCTGTATAATTCGCTGCAGTACAGGACGATTTTGCATCTTCTGTTTGAATGCAGGGTCATCAATGCGCTTTTCGATAGCGTCACGCATAAACTCGCGCAGTTGTGTATTGTCGGGATTCTTAATATCTTCCAGTTCGATATCGAGCATCATATTCTGCACAAATGGTTTTTTGAAATCTGCGTTCGCGAGAGTGCGCTTAAGAAGTTTCTGTTTTGGTTGCGGCAGTGAGTCCGCATCAACGTCAACAGTCTCGCCAGGATTGATATCTGTTTCCGTGTCATTCACTTCCTCTTTTGTTTTCGGATTGAGTGCCTTTGCTTTTACTTTCCCTTCAATACCGGTGATGTGTGCCTTTTTGTTTTTATATTCTGTGCCGAAGATTGTGCCACGTACGGATGCCACCGTCGTTTCTGTGCGCACGTCGTATGCGTCATCTCCCGAGAGCGCTGTGCGTACCTTTGACCACATGCCGCCAGAGATAAGATCAATAAGAGAAGTGCCGCCATCAGCAGAGAGAGTGGTGAGAACGATGCGCGTACTTTCATCTACGACGGTGATTGTTCCGTTGGGATAGGTGATGCGGGCTCGTCCGCCAACTCCCGTTTCTACAACCGCTCCTTGTGTGACCGTGATTTGTTGCACTACTTTTGTAAGAGTGGCTTGTTCGCTTGCGGCGTAGGAGACGGGCTGCGTGAGAGCAATGAGTATTGCGCCTACTGACTGTGATTCATTTGGAGCTTCCGTGTTCTCCGGCGTTTTATTTCGTAACGCATTCCATGTGATGCCAACTACTACTATCACTGCGATAAGAAATATTTTTTTCATAATGTATGTGTGCGATTACGGAACCACGATCGAATCATTGGAATAACTGCTGGCATAACAGAAAGAAGCACGATGCCGGCGATGAGCGGTAGAAGGTAGCGATCAACGTCAGGAATGGCATTGCCGAGGAAATAGCCTAATAAGGGGAGACCCACAGCCCACAATGCTCCTCCGATGAGGTTATAGAGCAAAAATGTACGATAGCGCATGTGGCCAACACCGGCTAACACTGGTGCAAAAGTGCGTACAATAGGGACAAAGCGTGCAAGGAGAATGGTTTTAGCCCCATATTTTGTATAGAACGCTCGTGCGTGTTCGATGTGCTGTTTGTTCCAGAAGCGTGAATCATCTCGTGTAAAAATTCTGGGGCCGACGTGTTGACCGAATGCATATCCTACAGAATCTCCGGCGATCGCGGCGATCCACCCAACGAAACAGAGTATGCCAATATGCAGATATCCTTGAGACGCGAGAATGCCCGCGGTGAAAAGGAGGCTATCGCCCGGGAGAAAGAGTCCGATAAGAATACCCGATTCAGCAAATAAAATACCGGCAATACCAAGGTAGCCAGCGGTTCGAATAAGTGATGGGAGATCGTCAAACACTTTACCCTTATCCTATCTTCTTTCTGTAAAGTTACAAGTTCTAAAGCATATGTGACACACTGCGGTAGAGAACGCGTTTCCGCACATTGCCAATAGATGGTTTTTGTTGCACAATGTAGCTGTGAAAAAAGTCTTTGTGGGTATGTCGGGTGGCGTTGACTCTTCTGTTGCCGCCGCGCTTCTGAAGGAGGCGCGCCTGCCTGACGGCAGTCAGGGTTTTTCTGTTACGGGAGTGTTTTTAAAGCCATGGCAACCAGAAGGCGTGCGATGTCTGTGGGAGAAAGATCGCGCCGACGCATTGCGCGTTGCTTCACACCTGGGGATTCCTTTTGAAACATGGGATGTTGCAGAAGAATATGGCAAGCGCGTCGGGCGCGTCATGCTTGACGCGTATGCTCGTGGTGAGACGCCAAATCCTGATGTGCTATGCAACCGAGAAATAAAGTTTGGTATTTTTTATGATCAGGCGCTCGCGCGCGGAGCAGATGCCGTTGCTACTGGGCACTATGCACGCATTGAGCCTCACGGTGACACATTCACAGTGCATACAGGAGATGATCGCGCAAAAGATCAATCGTATTTCTTGCGGACCCTCCGAGAAGAACAGCTACCGCACATTCTTTTTCCTGTGGGCGCTATGGAGAAAACTCTTGTGCGCACAGAAGCAGAACGATTCGGGCTCATAACGCATGATAAAAAGGATAGCCAAGGCGTGTGTTTCATCGGCGCTTTTGATATGCACGATTTTTTAAAGAGACACATTACCACCGCGCCTGGACCCATTATGAACGAACGCGGAGAGCGCATGGGTACTCACGATGGAGTTCAGCTCTATACGATCGGGCAACGACACGGACTTTCTTTGGGCGGGCAAGAGAAACCTCTCTATGTTGTAGCGAAGGATATTGAACGTAATATGCTGGTTGTTGGCGAGCAACAGAGCCTCCATGTCTCTGCTATACGTGTATCAGATATACACTGGATTGGTGCGGCACCATCACTGCCTCTTTCATGCGACGTGCGCATTCGCTATCGAGCGCCAGTAACTCCGTGCACTCTCTCAGAAGATGGTGTGTGCACTTTTTCCCATCAGCAGCGCGGAGTAGCCGTAGGGCAGTCAGCTGTTTTTTACGACGGAGATCGAATGCTTGGCGGCGGTGTTATCGCCGATGTCACGCGTTAGAACATGCGCGGGAGAAGATTGTCTCCAGTCATCTCTGGAGGCTTCTGAAGCCCCATGAGGGCAACGATAGTGGGGGCAACATCACCTAAGACGCCCATGGAGTCTCCTTTTGTTTCACTGAGGTGATCAATGCTACGCTCCCCGGCATATTCTTTTGCGATGAGATAGAAGGGAACTGGATTTGCGTTGTGCTTTGTTTCAATATCTCCGGTGTTCTTATACACGAGCGATTCGGCGTTACCATGGTCTGATGTAATCAGCATAATGCCATCGCGTGCGAGCACGGCGTCTCGGATTCGGCCGATTCCTGTATCTATGTTCTTTGCGCCAATAGTTGCTCCCGCTAAATCTCCTGCGTGGGCGAGAATGTCTGCATTCGCAAAGTTGAGAACGATAAAGTCGTATTCATCTCCTTTGAGCGCCTCTACCACAGTGTCAGTAACCTCTTGCGCGCGCATTTCAGGGTGCTCTTTTGCCTTCTTGTATGATTCGATGAGCACGTCGTCTTCTCCGGGGAATGGCGTATTATTGAGCCCATTAAAGAAATAAGTGACGTGTGCATATTTTTGCGTTTCAGCAACGTGGAGCTGACGCAAGCCTTGCGAGCTTAAAAATTCTGCGAGGTTATTTTTAATATTTGGTGAAGGGAAAACAACGGGAAGGCCTTCTTGATCAAAGTAAGGAGTCATGAGAGCGCAAAATGTGTTTTGTGGCCGCTTCACAGGGACACGATCAAACGGCTCTTGCGCGAACATCTGGCCGAGCTGGCGGATGCTATCTTCGCGGAAGTTAAAAAGAATGACTGCATCGCCATCTTTCACAATGCCTTTTTCGTCTAATACGAGCGGGGGAATGGCGTGATCATTAATGCCTTTCGCGTAGTAACTTTGGAGAGTCGCCTCGAGATCGGCGGTCTTTTCGCCCGTACCCTGCGTAAAGAGGGCGTATGCCCGTGAGGTGAGATCCCAATTATTGTCACGATCCATCGACATGTTGCGCCCTATAAACGTGGCGATAGTCCCTACACCGCTTTCAGTAAGTTGCTTGCGTACTTTAGCGAGAAGCTCCGGGGCTTCTTTGAGACCAGAGTCTTTCCCATCACCAAAAAGGTGGAGGTAGAGCTTGGTGATATTTTTCTGCTTTGCGTAATCAATGAGAGCTATAAGGAGTGGGAAGCTTGCGTGCACGGTGCCAGAAGTGAGAAGTCCGATGAGATGAAGCGAACCGTTTGTTTTTTGAATATGGGCCGCGGCACTCGCGAGTGTTTCGTTGGCAAAAAATGATTTTGTCTCAATCGCTTTTGCGATGCGAGCTGAATATTGTAATACGATGCGACCAGCGCCAAGGCTCAGGTGACCAACCTCACTATTGCCTAGCTCACCCCAATCAAGGCCTACAGATTTCCCAGATGCTTGGAGGAGCGTTGAGGGATATGTTTTTCCAATAGCATCAAAGTTTGTTGTCCCAGCAGCGAAGATCGCATTGCCAACACTCTGCCGTGAAAAACCCCACCCATCACAAATTGCCAGCACGACAGGACGATATGTCATACCCTTTCAGTATACACGTCTTTTTTGGACTTTCTGGGGTTTTTGTGTATACTGAACACTTCAGTTCCTTCATTTACATCAGGACTCATCGATAGGCGTTGAGTCGCTTTTGGGGGGTGTACATGCAATTCAAGCGCGTGTCGTCGCGTCGTCCGCAGGGTTCGCCTGGCAAGAATCTGTCCAGGACTCCGCACAATCTGCTGCCCTCCAGGGTGAGCATGGGGTCGACGACACCGCCGTCCGTCCGCACCTAGCTGTTCTGCGGGGTAGCCCGCTTCCTTCCAGGCCTGTTCACAGTCGTTGTGGGCGGGCCTTTTACTTTTCCAGAACTTTGATAGACTTCTCGCGACAGAAACCCTATGGTTATTACATTCCAGCTCACTACTATTGGCATTCTCGGTATCCTTGTAGGCATGGGTATCGGGTATATGACGCGCCATCTCATTGCGTCCCGCCGTACCCTGCAGGCAGAAAGCCGCGCGCAAGACATCATTGTACGCGCTGAACAGCGCTCGCATGAGCTTGTGCTTCGCGCACAGCAAGAATCTATCCGTATTCTCGAAGAAGCAAAGCGAGATGACCAGGAGCGTCGTCTCCGCATTGCACAGCTTGAAGCTTCTATTCTTCACGAAGAGCAAAACGCGACGAGCGCTACGCAAGAAGCGGTAGCCCTTCGTGATGCCTTGCGTCAGGAAAGGGACGCGCTCATGCAAGAACGTCGTCACTATATCAGCGCACTTGAACGTGCAAGCGGGCTGAGTAGTGCAGCAGCACAGGCACTCCTTTTGGAGCGTGTACAGGAACATGCTGACGAAGATTTAATCATGCGTATGCATGCGCTTGAGCAACGCTCGCGTGAGGTGCTTGAGAAAAAGGCTCAACACATCCTCACAAGCACTATCCAGCGTTATGCAAAATCACACATTGCCGAGCTTACGACCACGACGGTGCAACTTCCTTCGGATGAGGTGAAGGGGCGGCTCATCGGAAAAGAGGGGCGTAATATTAAAACATTTGAACGCGTTGCCGGTGTGGACCTCATCGTAGACGACACGCCACAAACGGTGGTGATTTCTGGGTTTGATCCGTATCGTCGTCAGGTGGCTCGTATTGCGCTTGAAAAACTTATTCTCGATGGTCGCATCAACCCCGTACGCATTGAAGAATCAGTGAAACTCGCGCGAGATGAAGTGCAGGAAAAAATAAAAGAAGCAGGACAGGCGGCTATTCTTGAAACGGGTGTTGGTATGATGGATCCAAAATTGGTGGCCCTGTTGGGGCGCCTCGCTCTTCGTACAAGCTTTGGGCAGAACGTGTTGTTACACTCCATCGAGATGGCACATATCGCTGGTATGTTGGCGGCGGAACTTGGTGGCGATGCGCTTATCGCAAAGCGTGGTGCGCTTCTCCACGACATTGGCAAAGCGGTTGATCATGAAGTGCCCGGAACACATGTAGACATCGGGAGGAAGATTCTCCAGAAGTTTAATATTGACCAACGCGTGATCCATGCGATGGAGTCCCACCATGAAGAATATCCGTACGTAACACTGGAATCACGTATCGTGCAGGCGGCTGATGCAATCTCTGCTGCACGCCCCGGTGCGCGGCGCGATACTGCAGAGGCGTACCTAAAGCGCATGGAGGACCTTGAACGCGTTGCAATGACCTTCCAGGGCGTTGAAAAGGCATATGCGGTGCAGGCGGGGCGTGAATTACGCATGTTTGTGCATCCGCGAGAGATATCAGATAGCGCAGCGGTGTTCCTTGCCCGTGATATTGCTAAAAAAGTGGAGCAAGAAGTGAAATATCCAGGCGAAATTAAGGTCACGGTTATTCGCGAAACGCGGGCCATTGAGTACGCACGCTAGGGTGCGCTATCCACACAACCCTTGCTTTTTCCGTGAAAACCCTTGAAAATAGCCAGGAACAAGCAATGAGCCGGCGTAAGCAGGCATTCATGCCGGCGTGCGATCGATTCTTGCACATGGAAAGGGGGTGCGATTATGGATACAATCAAAAAGAACCAAGTAGCACAGATGCTCGCAGAAAAGATGGGCGTCTCGAAGAAAGACGGCGTCATGTGGCTCGAATCGTTTATCGAGTTGTTGACCAACCATCTCCGCAAGGGTGACAAGATCAACTTAAGCGGTTTCGGCATTTTTAAGGTTGCTGACCGCAAAGCACGCGAAGGCCGCAACCCTCGCACTGGCGAAACAATTCAGATCAAGGCATCGAAAAAGATGCGCTTCACGCCAGCGAAAGTCCTCAAAGAAGCAGTTCAGTAAGAGAGTTCTCGAGAGCTCTAATCAAAACACCCCGACAAGGGGTGTTTTGATATGCGCACTTATAAGGGGTGGCGTGGGCGAGTGGCCCACGCCAGGAAGGTCAGTTGCTGCTGATGCGCGGACGGAAGTGTGCACGCACCTCTTCTTCGGTCTGTGCGAGCGTACCGCAGTGATCGCAGAACATCTTGTCCGAAAGGTAGGCGTGACGCTTGGCGGGCCTCTCGCACTTTCGGCACTCCACGTCCAAGCACATGCGCATGGGTTTGCCGCGCATGGCGAGTCCGAGGGTCATGAACATCGTGTTCCTCCCCGGGATGCAGAATGCACCCCTTATAAATGAACAAGAGCTGACACCATACCACAGAAAGAGTGGTTTGTATAGTATATAAAGTTACTTACTACTAATATGGGGTTCCTTGATGAAAGATCATCCTCCATTTTCCATTCTCATTTCTCCATAATGAGCTTCTTAAAGATTGGGTAACTTTACCGGTCTGGGTGTTTGTCTTTTCTGTTTTAAATGTAGATTGGATAATATCAGTAGAGAGTATGGTTATTTTAAAGTCAGTCATAATAAATTTAATTTCGGGAGAAGCGGGGAGATTATTTAAAACGTCTTGTTTTGTATAGACAAGACCGGAACTACCAAATTCAACAAAATCTTCCGATATGAGATCATTAAGCTTTTCAGCCGACTTTCTAACACTAGGCTGTTGGAGACTGTTTTCTAATTCAAATATGATTTCTTTTTCTTTCATTTATATAAAATTAAATCCAGGTTTCCTTTTTATAATTCTGGTATTCATTCCCCAGTTTTTCCAATAAGTATCTATTCTCAACTCTCATTCGATAGAGAAAATATACAACCAAGATCATACTAAACATTACAAACCAACTTCTCGGATAGAGGATGCATAAGCCAACGAGAGTGAGATTAATTCCCCAGTATAGCGGGTGGCTGATCTTTGAATATATGCCATGCCTTACTAGTTGTTTTATATGAGGCTTTCCAAAGCCAGTACTCCAATTTTTGCCAAGAGTTAATCTTGCAGACCACCACACAAGAAGCCCGATACTATTAATAGCGATGCCGGTAGTGCGTAAAAAGGTAGGATTTTGAAAAGTAACCCAAAAATATATTGAAACAACCGTTAATGCGACGGAAATCGAATGTCCTAAATGGAGCTTCTTAATAAGGTATTCCACTTCTCTGGTGCTATTTGGAGCGGGATACGGGAATCGAACCCGTGTCTATTGCTTGGGAAGCAATCGTACGACCACTGTACTAATCCCGCTGACGGGAAGAGTATAGCAATGAAGCGTGGAATGCGCTAGGCCGATTCTATGGTTCCGCCTTCGCGTGTTTCCATATAGATATCCCACACTGCAAAGAGCGTACTGAACGTGAGAGGGCCGAGTAAGATCCCGAGAGGGCCAAAGAAGCTGACGCCCCCTAAGACGCTTAAGAGCACGACAAGGGGATGGAGATGCGTGCCTTGTCCCACAAGCTTTGGTCCAAGGAGATTGTCGATCATGCCAACAGCTACTGCCGCCCAAAGAGCGAGTCCAAATGCGGCGCTTGTTTCACCCGTCACAATGAGGTAAGCGATCGCAGGGATGTTCACTAGCGTGGTGCCAAATGTAGGAACAAGTGCTGCTACTGCGGCGATGCTTCCCCAGAGCGCTGGGTTGGGTACCCCGAAGATGAGAAAGCCGATGCCCGTGATACCGCCTTGTACGAGTGCAATAAGGAGTGAACCACGCATGACCGCATTCACCGCAACACCTACTCGAGTAAGAACACGTTCATCGTATGCATCTGTGAGCGGACTATGGCGGACGATAAACGCACGAAGCGCTGTGCCGTCTTTAAAGAAGTAATAGAGCACGAGTAGCATGAGCGCAAACGTGGCAACGCCTTGCAGGAGGCTCGAGAGAAGCGCGCCAATGTTGGTAACGGCGAAGCGCACAACAGTTGTTGCCCACGAGGTGATATCCAGATTAGCAAACGCAAAGGTATCGGGGAGGAATGTATCAATTGTTTGCTGGAGTGCTTGCGTGATACGAGGGATGTCGTCGGTCTGCGTGGCAAGTGTGATGTAGAGTGTTGTTGCTTGGTCAAGCGCAAGCGTGCCGAGCGTAAGAATTGGGGTAAGGATGAGCACTACTACTCCTAAAACATTGAGGAGCGCGGCGAACCCACGGATAGGAACAACGCGATGCATCCACGCGGTGACAGGAGCAAGCGCAACTGCGACGGCGCCGGCAAGTACAAGCGATCCAAAGAATGGTTTTAAAATAAACACAGCAACTACAAACAAACTCATGAGAAACCAAAAGAGAAAACGGTTTTGATCTGTACGCATATGAAAAGAGTATAGCACTTTCCACATTGTTAATTGTGCACAAAAAAGAATACGCCGCGAGGGGTGTCGCGACGTAGGGGGGGGTGGACGGGAGGTCACTGGGTTTCGGGACTGTAAAACTCGTGCGGTACGAACCCGAGACGCTCCATCGAGGTGGGGGTCTTCGGAGCCGGAGTCTGTCCTCTGCACTCACTCCTACAGCTCGGGCAGGGACGCTCGGCCACCTCTGGGTGTATTCGGGCGCAGAGTTCAAGGGCTTGCATGGCTCGTGCGTGCTGCCACGTTCGTTCCCATGTTTCTGTTCTCATCTTTCTCAGTCCTCCAAAAAAGGAACTAAAAATACCGTACTCTTCACATTGTAAAATGCAAGAAGGGGTTGTGTGTTAATAAGTGAAGCTGCTGGGATTCTCCTCCGTATCGCGTTTCGCCGCCGCTCAACGCGTACTACGGACCTGGGCTCGCGCTGTTGTTCTACTGAACAACAAAAGCGCTGCGCCCTTCGACTCCCAGCAGACCATTCTATAGCAACAAAACAAAGCACCAAACGGTGCTTTGTTTTGTTGAATCAGTCGGGCTGCTGGGAGTCGAACCCAGTCTACGTGCTCCCAAAGCACGTGTACTACCGGCATACGCCAGCCCGATTGTTAATACCTCCGCAGACTTTCTCAAATCAGTCCGCCCGGAGGGACTCGAACCCCCAACCAACTCCTTAGAACGGAGCTGCTCTAATCCATTGAGCTACAGGCGGATTCGACTCGCACTATAGCATAGTTTGGTGGCTTTTTGCTAGCTTGCGGTGCCTAGTGGGGTAGAGTACCATACACATATGTCCACACGTATTTCAGCCATTCTCATTGCTCTTCTTGTTATCGCCAGCGTCCTTTTTATGGCTCGCGATCGCGCTTCTGCTCCTGAAGCGTCGCTTTCTCCTACACCAGAGCCGAATATTGTAGTTACCTCTCCGCGTGCTGGAGATCTCGTCGGCAACCCTATTACAGTGACCGGCCGCGCACGTGTGTTCGAAAGCACGTTTAGTTACCGGCTTCTCGGTACACAGCAAGAAGTGCTCTTCGAGTACTTCGGCATGGCAGACGCTCCAGATATGGGACAGTTCGGAGATTTTGCAGTAAAGATTCCCATTCCTTCTGGCGCTCCGGCAGATCTCACGGTGCAAGTATTTGAGTATTCCGCGAAAGATGGATCTATTGTAAATCTTGTTTCTGTACCGGTGCGGGTGAAAGACACGACCACAACAACGTTCCAAGTGTTTTTCCAGAACGAACAGAAGCAAAAAGCATCAGATCCACAAATGCTTTCTTGTGAACCCGTCTTTCCTGTCAGCCGCACTGTGTTTAAGACAAGCGAAGTTGCCTACCTTGCACTCAACGAGCTGCTTTCTGGTGTGCATCCAGCTGAAATCACACAAGGCTTTGCTTCCGCATTGCCTGAGCGCGTCGGCGTGAATCGCATTGCCATTAGCAACGGCACTGCATCAGTTGATTTCAACAATGACATGAGTGGTGGTTCGTGTGCAGTTACTGCGCGACGTGCACAGCTAGAAAAAACACTCACTCAATTTCCGTCAGTGAAGCGTACCGTTTTCTCTGCTTTTGGTCAGACCGAAAGCGTACTCCAGCCGTAGGGCGTGACAACTTAAACTCCTCTGTGCTATACCATGTGGCACAGGAGGCTGCATGACGGCATCAGATCGTTGTGCGTGCGCGCTGGGGCACGAAGTCCTGTTCCGTGCGCAAGAGGCAAAAGGAGGTATTCTCGTTCTCACAAAAGAAGCCATTTCACTCTTCGGCCCGGGCATCCAATATGCTCGAACGAGGGGATGGGTGTGCGTGAGCGGCGGGTGGGCTTCGTGCGTGCGTCGTCACGGCACGCCCATGTTGTCGCGCACGATCCCGTGTGGTTTGCGTGTTACGACGCTCGGGGTGCGTCGCTTGCAGGAGTTTCAGGCGCGCCGGTGCATCTGCGAACCAAAGCTGTAGTGTCGGGAAGGGGGCCAATCACGGCCCCCTTATTCTTACTCGACGGTACACTTTTTTCGTGCTATACTGCGTTCCGTAGCATGGTGGACGTAGCTCAATTGGTAGAGCTCCAGGTTGTGGTCCTGGGGGTTGCGGGTTCGAGCCCCGTCGTTCACCCCATAAAAAGTAAGAGCGGGCGACCATGGGGTCGTCCGCTTGCGTTGAGGGATGTTGTGCTAGCGCGCGAAGCGCGGGAACATCGGCGTCTTGGTGCGGTGGCTGCGGGGATTCACGTTCCCCAGCCGCATCTCGCGCGTCTCAGCGCAACTGATGCAGCGCCTTGCCGTCGGGAGGGCCCTGAGGCGCTTTGCCTCGATGGGCTGATCGCAGTCCTGGCAGATGCCCTGAACGTTGGGCTCGTCATCGGGGCTCGCCTGGGTCACGCTGGCGACCATGGCCGCCTGAATTTCGGGACCCAAGTCATCTCGGCGGATGCGCTCCGTACCGGTGTTCTCCTCAAACAACTTCATCAAACCCTCCTTGGTGAAGCTACTAGTATATTGAAAAAATGCGCTTTTTGCAATAGGATGGTCTCACTATGCAGCAATCAGACATTCGAGCACGATTTCTTTCATTCTTCGGGGAGCGCGGACACACAAGTGTTCCGTCCTCTTCTTTACTACCGAATGACCCCTCCGTCCTCTTCACTACGGCGGGCATGCAGCAGTTTAAGCCTTATTACACGGGCGAAGCTGATGCGCAGAAAGATTTTCAATCACTGAACACCGCATCGGTGCAAACCTGCGTGCGTACGTCAGATATTGATGAAGTCGGCGACGAACGCCACCTCACCTTCTTTGAGATGCTCGGTAACTTCTCCTTTGGTGGCTACTTTAAAAAAGAAGCTATTACGTGGGCGCATGAATTTGTGACGAAAGAGATGGGCCTCGCCATTGATCACGTTACTGTGTTTGCGGGAGAGCCGGGTGTACCACGCGACACCGAGAGTGCAGACATTTGGAAGTCACTGGACTCATCTATTGAAATCCGCGAGTGCGGGCGCGCAGACAACTTTTGGGGGCCAACGGGTGACGAGGGGCCGTGCGGACCAACCACAGAGATTTACGTTGGTGGCATTGAGATTTGGAATGTAGTGTTTAATCAATACTTCCAGAAAAAAGATAAAACGCTCGAACCACTAGCAACGCCAGGTATCGACACGGGCATGGGTCTTGAGCGCTTGGCGCTGGTGAGCCAAAAAGTGCCCACCGTTTTTGAAACCGACTTGTTTACAGCGATCATGGCAACGATCCCGTCAGATATTGATGAGCGAGTGCGACGCGTTATTGCCGATCACGCACGCACCAGCGCGTTCCTCATTATGGACGGCGTGCGCCCATCGAACAAAGACCAAGGCTATGTGTTGCGCCGCCTCTTGCGCCGCATGATCGCGCGCGAGCATCAGCTACAGCGCTCTGATGTGAGCGTACTTGAAACTATTCGTGCTGTTATTTCTCAGTATGCATCGCTCTACCCACGCATGCAGGAAGCAGAAATTCTTGAAGTGTGTTCGCAAGAGCGCGAAAAGTTTCTGCGCACTCTTGCACAAGGACTCCGTGAGCTTGAAAAAATTTCTGACCTTACCCCAGAGGGAGCATTCAAGCTATATGAAAGCTTTGGACTCCCCTATGAAGTAATGAAAGAAGCTGGTGGCGAACGGGCAACACATCTCACACGTGAAGCATTTGATGCACAATTTAAAGCACATCAAGAAAAATCTCGCGCAGGTGCAGAGAAAAAATTTGGTGGCCACGGCTTACTCCTCGACACTGGCGAGTTAAAAGCCGCTGACGAGCGCGAATTAGGCATCGTGGTGCGTCTACATACGGCAACCCACTTACTCCAGGCGGCGCTTCGTAAAGTACTTGGTTCGGATGTGCATCAAGCCGGTTCTGATATCACCGTTGAGCGCACCCGTTTCGATTTTACATTCCCGCGCAAAATGACCGATGCAGAAATTCGAGACGTTGAGTCGCTGGTGAATAAAGCGATTGCCGACGACTTGCTAGTATCGAAAGTAACCCTATCGCGTGAAGATGCAGAAAAAACGGGCGCACTTCACTTCTTCAAAATGAAATATCCATCACAGGTGGATGTGTATACCGTAGGAGAAGGGGACCAATGGTTCTCAAAAGAATTTTGTGGCGGCCCTCACGTACAACGCACGAGCGAGATAAAGGGCATCAAAATAGCAAAAGAAGAGGCTGTTTCCGCTGGCGTTCGTCGTATTCGAGCTACACTAGTAGACTAGTGCTTTCGTTTCCTGTAGAGTACGGCGCTAAGGAGGCGGCTATGCTCGATGGATTGATTTGGCTCGCCATCGCATGGGGCTTTGGGTTCGTTGGAAGCGTGCTCGCTGGGCTCCATGCGGTGATGGGTGTCGGCTTGCTCGCCTTGACCGGCGTGCTGATCGCCGTCATTTTCAAGCGATCTCCGGGCGGCATCACGGGAAGTTCCCCTTCGTCAACATTCGATGTTGCCAGTACGAGAGATCGATGCGTTCTTCTCCTCTGGTTGATCGCATGGGTGGCGGGACTCTGCCAAGGACTGTGGGCGGCATCGTAGTCGTTCACCGTGGCCGCTGTTAACACCAGCGGCCATTGTTTTTTATAACGCATACCGCAAGCCCCCTTCCCACACATATAGCCCCCCACCCCCTCCCCACCACGCGTCGAGCATCCTGCGAATGCTCGCGCTCCTACTCGCCCTCACCTTACGTTATTGAGCAACTCTTACTGTTCGGGCTGTGAGAGGGTAGAACCGTGGGCGTGGGGTATGTGTGCTAGGTGAGGTAGTAGTGTAATATGTCGTAAGAAAATGAACTACGGATTCTGGAAAGAGTTACCACAACCATTTTTTGTACTAGCGCCCATGGCAGATGTTACTGATCTGCCGTTTCGTCGCATCGTTGCACAGTGCGGCCGTCCCGATGTGTGGTACACCGAATTTGTTGCAGCGGCGGGGCTTGCGTCACGTGGACGTGAAAAACTCTTGCCGCTTCTTCGCTTTGAACCCAGCGAGCAACCTATTGTGGCGCAATTTTTTGGAGCAGATCCGGAGCAGATGTTTCAAGCAGCACAGCTTGCGCGAGAACTCGGCTTTGCTGGTGTAGATATCAATATGGGATGCCCTGATCGAAAGGTGATGAAGCAAGGTGCCGGCATTGGTTTGTGCAAAGATCCTGCGCGTGCGCGAGCTATCATCGCTGCCGCAAAAGAAGGCGCCGGAGATCTTCCCGTTTCTGTGAAAACACGACTCGGTCTTTCCAGTGTTGACCTTGAAGGATGGATCCGCCCACTTCTTGAAGAGCATATTCCCACCCTTATTATTCACGGACGCACTGCGAAAGAATTATCACAAGTTCCTGCGCACTGGGATCTCATTGCAAATGTGGTTGCTATGGCAAAAGAATATCAGACGCTTGTTGTCGGCAACGGAGACGTGATGTCTCGCGCAGAAGGCGAAGCGCGCGCACAAGAAAGTGGTGCAGATGGCGTTATGGTTGGGCGAGGTATTTTTCATAACCCGTGGTTGTTTGCTACTGATCCTGATCGTCCACGTACACCTCGCGAACGAATTATATTATTACAAGCACATGCGGATGCGTTTGAAGAGATTTGGGGAGCGCGTGCCAGAAATTTTGATACGCTTAAACGCTTCTTTAAGATTTATATCTCGGGATGGGATGGCGCGAAAGAGGTGCGCACGCAGTATATGGAGGCAAAAACGTTTGATGACGTACGTGCCATCACTCGCAGCGCGCTTTTACAATTCTCCGCATAAAAAATATCCCCGCCACGGTGTGTTGTGACGGGGAGGGGAGGGACTAGTTGTCGCCCGAGAGCACGAACTTTCGCGCTCTGCGCGGGTCGGCGAGTCGCTGCTGGTGCACGCCGCTGACTTCTTCCAGGGCGCACGACGACGGCAGGCAACCGCACGTGGGGTAGAGGTCCGGCACGGGGGTGCCCGATTCCTGCAGAAAGATCTCGTAAATGGCCTTGTCGATCTGCGTGGCCTCGAGATCTTCAGTGAAAACGGGCGCGGGGATCGCTTCGCCGCGGCGTCTCAAGACGCGGATCTGCTGGGTGACGGGCTTCAAGGGCCGACATTTACATATTATCTACCCTTTTATGATTTTAGTCAAAATACTCACTGTGGGCGGTTCGTGGTACTAATAGTATATGCAGGCGCACGCTACTCGAAAGAATGTGGAAGCTGGCTATGAGAAAGCCTTTGCGGCGCTCAATGAACGCCAGCGTGAAGCCGTTTCTGCGCTTGAAGGCCCCGTGATGGTCATCGCAGGGCCGGGAACTGGGAAGACTCAGATGCTCACGTTGCGCATTGCAACGATTCTTGCAAAAACCGACTACCCGCCGGAAGCGATCCTTGCGCTCACATTCACTGAATCTGGCGCTCTCGCGATGCGCAAGCGTTTAGCCGATCTCATCGGGCCAGATGCCTATCGCGTTACGATTACAACCTTCCATGGTTTTGCGCACAACCTTATCCAAGCGCACGCCGATGCCTTTCCAGATATTATTGGTGGTCGCGCGATGGCCGACGTAGAGGGCGTTGACCTTCTTTCTGAACTACTCCAAGCAGGGGCATATACGGCCTTACGTCCTAGTGGTGATCCTGAGTATTATATACAGCACTGTATTCGAGCTATTAGTGAGTTAAAGCGTGAAGGCATTTCTCCCGAGGCGTTTACCCAGATTGTTCGTGAGGATGTGCCGAGCGACGAAGAAGAAGGCGAGACTTCAGACCGCATGTATGCACGGCGCGCAGAATTAGCAACGCTCTATGCCGCATACATGGCCGCATGTGCCGAACGGCGCTGGTATGATTTTGACGACATGATCACGCGTGCTCATGATGCCATGATGCATGATGGCGAAGTGGCTGCAGATGTGCGTGAGCGTTATCAGCACATTCTTATTGATGAACACCAAGACACCAACGCCGCACAGCACGGATTGGTAGACGCGATTATTCACGACGACACCAGCCCGAACATTTTTGTGGTGGGTGATACGAAGCAGGCGATCTATCGATTCCAAGGCGCTTCGCAAGAAAACTTTCATGCCCTTCAGCGAGCATTTAAAAAAATGCGCGTGGTAACGCTCGATACTAACTATCGCTCTACACAGCACGTCCTTGATGCAGCGCATGGTCTTGCACCACACAGTGAACCACTTCGTGCACACCGAGCGCTCGCGGGAACTCCAGTACGTATCGGAATCTTTTCTCACACTGACGTTGAGCTTTTTGGCATTGCAAGAATTATCCAACAGCATATCACTGACGGTGTTGCCCCCGAAGACATTGCTGTGCTTGTACGTGATAACGCGCATGCAGAACCCATCGTTCGCGCGCTAGGTCGCGTAGGTATTCGTGCTGCCCACACAGCGAATCAATCACTCTTTCGTCATCCACGTATGCGGCCATTGCTTCTCCTTTTTCGCGCGGCGTGCAACGCGGGAGATCACTACGCACTCGCGGAAGCGCTCCAAGCTGGCGCGGGAAAGTGCGATGTTATAGACGTCTTTCGCTTCATGCGCACCTTGCGCTCTGGGCAAGATGCGTGGAATCTCATCCGCTCAGAGCCCGCATTGCGCGAAGCGGGGATTCTTCACCCAAAGCCATTTCTCGAAGTTGCTGAAAAAGTCATACGAGCTCATGAGTATGGGAGACAGCATGGCCCGCTGGCGCTCCTAGACCTTCTCATTCCTCTTGTGGATCTCTTTGACTCTCCCGACGACATGACTGATATGCGCGCCTTGCGAACTCTGTATGCCGCAGTACGCGGCATTATGGCGCGGACTCCTGATATGTCATTAGATACCGCATGGCATGCGCTTGTGCGTGCGCACGATCACGGCGCGCTGTCTCTTCCCGTGCATGCGCTCCCGCCCGGCTACGTTCGTGTTATGACCGCACACCGTGCCAAGGGGCTTGAGTTCCGTGTGGTAGTGATCGCCCATGCTGTTGATGGAACGTGGGGTGGTAAACAGCGTCGCGAACTGCTTACGCTCCCTGAAAAGGTGTATCGCATCGCAGATGCAGTATCTACAGACCCAGAAGGCGACGAGCGCAATGTGTTTTATGTAGCGCTCACGCGCGCAAAAGATGTGGCTTATATTATGTACGCAACGCGAGACCTTGAAGACCGCGAGCGCCTTCCCTCGCGATTTCTTTCAGAGATCCACCCAGCGCATATTGAATCGCTTCCAGTAGATGTGTATGAATCTGCATATCTTACAGAACACGTAGCAGAGAGAGCACAGACTCAGCCACCCGCTGATGTGCACGCGTACGTGAAAGAATTATTTGTCACTTCGGGGCTTTCGGTGACTGCGCTGAATAACTATCTTTCATGTCCGTGGAAATTCTTTTTCCGTAATTTAGTGCGCATGCCAGAGGCGCCTCACGCGCACGCACAGCTTGGCACGGCTATTCACGCAGCACTGCGTGCCTTTGGAGAGGCATTTACACGCACGGGGGAGCAGGCGCCAACCATCGCTCGCGCCGCATTCATAAAAGCACTAGAACATGAACCGCTCACGTTACGTGATCGCCAGCGTCTTGAAGAACGCGGGCTCGAAATGGTGGAAGGATATCTTACTGAGCGTGCCGAGCTGTGGCGCCGCGATGCTCTCTATGAACTGCGTATTTCAGATGTACCTGCCCATGAGGGGATCGTACTCCACGGCGCTCTCGATAAGCTTGAAAAGATTTCTCCCACAGAAGCGCACGTTGTGGACTATAAAACGGGAGCATTTAAAACACGCAATGCTCTTTTAGGAAAAACAAAAGACGCGACTGGAGATGAGGTGCGTCAGTTAGCGTTCTATGCAATTCTTTTACGTGGCTACCAAGGCGGCTCGCTTCGTATGGTATCTGGCCAGATTGAATATATTCAACCAGATTCACGCGAGAAGTATCGTGGTGAATCATTTGTAGTGGATGAACTTCCTGTCGCAGAGACAGAAGCGGCAATTAAAAAGGTCATCTCTGAAGTGCTCGCACTCTCATTCTGGGAAAAGAAGTGTGATGACCGCGAGTGCGCCTACTGCATGATGCGCTTTGGTGTATAAAAAAGAACGACCCCCGACTACTTCTTGTCGATGGCTTCAACCTCCAGTGCTAATTATAGCACAAAATAGAGTAAAAAGCAAGGCCCTCTTTACCCACTATTCCACACGTATTTCGAGGGCCTTGTGCTATACTTTTATGCGATGGCAGGCACTAAGATCATACACGTCCTAAAGGACGATACCTTCGACGAGCTTCTTGGCATTGTGCAAGGGACGCCCGCCTCGGAGGTTGTTTTTATTCTTCCTAAGCGCTCTAAGGCGTTTTCTCAAACGGAAGATTTTGCGACGCTCGCAAGCGAGGCGTTGGCAAATGAAAAACGAGTTACGTTCATGACGCCAAACGCTGAAGTGGCAGCGTTGGCGCGCGATCATGCTTTTGAGGTAGTCCTCAACACCCCAAAGGGCGGAGCACGTAAAAAGCCACTGGCAGCACTCGCTGTCTCTGGAAGGAATGACGTTGTGCTTCCTTCGGATGAAGTCATGGGTGAACCCGATGAAGATGAAGGCGAAATTCCTGATCGCGCACCATTTCGAGGCGTAGATGCAGATGGCGATGGTTTTTATGACGATCAAGAGCCAGGTGTGCCACGTAAAAAAGAAGACGAAGGATTCCACGAAGAAGAGTTGGATGCTGACGTCGATGGTACAAAAGTAGAGGAAGGCGAAGATGTAGATGCCGACGATGTCGATAAAGATGTGCTTGAAGATGATCTCGAACCTTCTCTTGATGAGCTCACAGACGTAGAAGCGGAAGAGGTCGCTGCTGATGGCGGCTCACCTCGCGCTACGCTTGCGGCGGCGCCAGGGCGTCGTCTGGATAGCGCAATTCCTTCTGCAATTGGCCGCGGAAGGGCGGTGCCCGTAAGAGGAACTCAAGGAAAGCGATCTACCGTTCCTTTGCAGAGAGAAGCGCGTGTTGATGACCTCGCAACAGTGTGGGGTGCGCCAAGTAAAGAGGGTGGTATTTGGGGACCTCCGGTGCCTACCACAGAAAAGCGCGGCTCCTGGTTCTCGCGACTATTTCGCAGGAGTCATTCTCAACCACGCCCCGTAGCCGTTCGCGGTGGGGGCATTTCTACCGTCGGTAAAATCGGTATCGGCATCACAATCTTAGCTATTGCTGCCCTTGCCATCTATCTCTTCACTCCGCAATCAGCTCATTTGGCTATTTCGCCTATGGCGTCAAAGCTTGAGGCGAGCTTACCCGTATTAGCGGATCGTAATGTGCAAGAGATGAATATAGCTATTGGGGTGATGCCTGGGCAATTCATTACTATAGAAAAGACTGCGGAACAGACATTTACGTCGAGCGGAGAGCGCGATGTGGCACAAAAAGCTCGTGGCACAGTAACTATTATCAATGCATTTAGCGCCACACCGCAGACATTTATTGCAACAACGCGTTTAGAAACCAAGGAAGGTCTCATGTTCCGTACATTGCGAACCATTACGGTTCCGGGCATGCGCGGCACTGAACCGGGCAAAGCTTCTGTTGAGGTGATCGCGGATAAACCAGGCGTTACCTATAACATCGCCCCTAGCTCATTTGTATTTTCAGCATTTAAGGAGCGAAACGATGCTGAGCGCTATGCAAAGTTTACCGCGACATCATCCGCCCCTATGGCGGGAGGCATTCAAGGGAAGGCAAAAGTTGCTACGGAAGCTGATATCGTGAAAGCTCGCGCCGCAGTAGAGAATGAATTAAAGCAGCTTATCGCCGATGGACTTACTGACGCGCGCACGCGAGCGGTTATTCTCGATGGCGCCACCAAGACGTCAGAAGTGGCGATAACTACCTCAGTGCTTCAGGATGAAGCGGCAGATACCTTCACGGCAACCGCAAAGCAAACCATCACCACTGTAGGTTTTCGAGAAGAGGACATGCACGCCTTTATTAAAGAATCGCTAGAGAAGAAGCACCCTATTACTGTCTTGCCCGAATATATAACGTATTCGGTGACGAACCCGATCTTCGATGAGAAGGCCGGTACGCTTCGTGGCACGGTGCAAGTGGGAGGTACGGCGTTTGCGGCCGTTTCTTCAGACGCCATCCGCGATGGAGTGCGTGGCCAAACACGCGAACAGCTCGAAAGCTTCATCCGCTCACAGGAAGCAAAGATAGGTTCTGCTCGCGTCACGCTCTCGCCTCGATGGGCCACAAAAGCCCCCGATGATACGAGCCGTATTTCGGTCGAATTGATCTATGCGACCCCTCAACCAAGCCCTACGAGCGACTAGTCGTTGACAGCGGAACGCGCCTTTGCTACCATATGCAAGCTCGCGCCGTTCGTATGTACGGATGCGGCTCCTTTTCACGAGTGGCTGACCAGAAGCAAAAAATAACCGGTATGGTAGTTGAGGCATTGCCTGACACGAATTTTCGCGTCCAATTGCCCGACGGCCGCATTCTCCTCGTATACTTAGCGGGGAAGATGCGTCTCCACCGTATCAAGGTTATGCTGGGCGACACGGTAACTGTGGAGCTTGCTCCTGACGGTTCCCGTGGCCGGATTGTGTATCGGAATTAATATTACTATTTATAGACGATTGTTATGAAGGTACGAGCTTCTGTCCGCCCCATGTGTAATAAATGTAAACTTGTGCGCCGCAAGAAGCGTATCTATTGCATTTGCTCGAATCCAAAGCATAAGCAGCGTCAAGGTTAAGATTATGCCTCGTATTTTTGGTGTTCAAATCCCTGATAATAAAAAAGTGCTCTACGCCCTTCAGTATTTGTATGGCGTAGGTTTGGCAACAAGTAAGAAGGTGCTTTCTGAAGCAAAAGTTGATGGTGATAAGCGTGCTCAAGAATTGAGCGCTGACGAACTCAACCGTATTCAGAAGATCCTTGAAGGCTCACATAAACTCGAAGGTGATCTCCGCAAAGAGATCGGACAGAATATCAAGCGCTATAAAGATATCGGTACCTTGCATGGGAACCGTTTAGCTCGCCGCCTGCCCCTGAAAGGCAACACCCGCCGTAATTCACGTACGACACGTGGAAATGTTCGTAAGACCATGGGTTCTGGCCGTAAGGATGCAAACCAAAAGACCTAATTCATATGGGAAAGAAGAAAATTGTCACAAAAGTTGATACTGAAGTTTCCTCAACCGCAGCCGCGGGTACTCCTGCACGCCGCGGTGCAAAGCGCCAGGTGCTCAATGGCATCGCGAACATTTCTATTTCATACAACAATACGATCATCTCTATTGCTGATATGAAGGGGAATGTGCTGTCGTGGTCATCTTCAGGGCTCTTGGGATTCAAGGGGACAAAGAAATCTACCCCATACGCCGCTAACTTGGTGGCAAAAGACTGTCTCGAGAAATCAAAAAAGTACGGCGTTGCGAACGTAAAGATCGTTGTTCGTGGCGTCGGCCCAGCTCGTGAGTCGGCTATTCGCGGCATTGCATCCAGTGGTTTGCATATTCTTTCATTGCTCGATCGCACACCTGTTGCTCACAACGGTGTCCGCGCTCGTAAGCCGCGTCGCATCTAATATTTATCATTTATGGCACGTTATCTTGGACCACGAGAAAAAATTGAGCGTCGCTTAGGAGAAAAGCTTGCCTTGAAAGGTGGGCGTTCTCACTCGCAAAAGTCAGCATTGGTACGTCGCCCGTACCCACCTGGTGTACATGGTAAAACGGGTAATTTTGGTAAGGTATCTGAATTCGGTCTCCAGCTTCGTTCGAAGCAGAAGGTTCGTAAGACCTATCGCCTCATGGAGAAGCAGTTTAAGAGCCTCATTCAGCGCGCTCTTACGGAAAAGAAAATCGACCCATACGACGCAATGATCGCAGCGCTCGAAACACGTTTGGATAACTCCGTGTTCCGCATGGGACTTGGACAATCCCGCGACCAAGCTCGCCAACTCGTAAGCCATGGTCACATCACCGTGAACGGCCGCAAGGTGACCATTCCTTCCTTCCGCGTCTCCCAAGGCGACGTTCTCGGCATTCGCGAAGGCAGTAAGAAGAACGTATTTATGGGAACCCTCATGCCACAGTGGCTTGCAAACTATGAAGCTCCAGCATGGATGGTGCTCGATAAGCAGACCCAGACCGCAACAATAACCACCATTCCAAAGATGGATGCCAGTGGTTTGAAGGTTGATGATTTGCAGGCAATTATTGAATATTATTCCCGATAATTTCTGTCGCATCGCGTAGCTGCTTGAGCGCTCCCGACACGAATCCTCCTGACCGCTCATCACAGATACACGACGCACACCCGTATGATTCAAACCCCACACACAATCACCACGATCGAACGCAGCTCAACCCGCGGCGTTTTCGAGGTTGGACCTCTCATGCCAGGATATGGCGCGACCATCGCAAACCCATTGCGTCGCGTGCTCCTTTCCTCATTACAGGGTGCGGCAGTAACTTCAATTAAGATCCAGGGCGTTGACCACGAGTTCTCTTCGATTGATCACGTGCTTGAAGATGCAATCCAGATTATTTTAAACGTAAAGAAGATCCGCTTGCGCTCTTTCGCAGACGGCCCAGTTACTCTTGTGCTTGAAGCAAAGGGTGAAGGCGTTGTGACTGCTGGAGACATGAAGCTTCCTGCAGATGTGGAAGTAGTGAACCCAGAACAGCCCATTCTTACTATCACCGACAAAAAGGCGACAGTGAGCATGGAGCTTACGGTTGAACGCGGTGTTGGTTATGTTCCTACAGAGCAGCGCCAGAAGGAAAAACTTCCTATCGGCGTGATCGCGGTTGATGCAATCTTCTCGCCAGTAAAATTGGTGAATTTCCGCATCGATGATATCCGCGTTGGTGACCGTATCGACTTTAACAAAGTCACTATGGAAATCGTTACCGATGGCACCCTGACCCCAGAAGCAGCGCTCCGCAACGCATCGGAAATCCTTGCTGATCACTTTACCTCACTTGCCAAGATTGAGGTTCCTGATGTAACATCCCAGGACGCTCCAGCACCTAAGAGCAGTAAGAAGAAGGAACCAAAGGAATAAGAGCACACTATGAAACGAGGCAACCTCCGAAAATTTGGACGGGAACGTAATCAGCGAGCTGCCTTGTTGCGCTCTCTTGCAACCGCGCTTATTGAGCACGGCTATATTGTTACTACGACTGCGCGCGCAAAGACGCTTACCTCAACCGTAGCAAAGCTGATCACTCTTGGGAAAAAGGGGACCGTGGCGGCACGTCGTGAGCTCATGACCCGCGTTGGCAAGAAGGCTTCTGAAAAGCTCGTCAAAGATATTTCAGTACGCTTTGCCTCACGCCCCGGTGGCTACACGCGCTTGCTCCCATTGGGACAGCGTCCTTCGGATGGATCACCCACGGTCCGCATTGAATTTGTTGCATAATTATGACCGCTACACCAAAAAACATCGTTGAGATCGACATGGCAGGCCAATCTATTGGTCGTGCTGCTACGCGCATCGCAACGCTGCTCCGTGGCAAACACCTTCCTTCCTATAATCCTTCCGTGGATCCGGAAATTTCTGTACGCATTCTTAACTTAGATAAAGTTGTCTTTACGGGCAACAAGCTTGCACAGAAGAAGATCTATCGTTTCTCTGGCTATCCGGGCGGTCTTAATGAGCGTACCCTCGGCTCACTGTGGGAAAAGAAGCCAAAAGAAGTATTGCGCCGCATGGTCCGCAGCATGCTTCCTGATAACACGCTCCGCGCTCGCATGATCTTGCGCTTAGTGTTTGCCTAATTTTATCGTATGCAACAGAACGACACACAACCATTAGATGTTCTCGGAATCGCAGTGCCTGATGAAGACACTGACGAACCCACGCTCCCACCTCTTGAAGAGGGGGATAAAGAGCTTGGCACCAAAGAAAAGTATTTTGAATCCGTAGGTCGCCGCAAGAATGCGGTTGCTCGCGTACGTCTCTTTACACGCAAGTCTACCGACGCGCTCAAAGAAGATCGCGCACTGGTGGTTGTAAACGGCAAAGACTATACAGAGTATTTTTCTGATAAATCTCTCTGGTTGCACGTGGAAGCGCCGCTTCGCAAGCTCAAATCACTTGCACGCTTTAAGGTGACTGCATTGGTGAATGGCGGCGGCATCGCTGGCCAAGCAGAAGCAATCCGTCACGGCATTTCCCGTGCATTGGAACTCTTTGATACAAACTTCCGCAAGAAGCTCAAGAAGGCAGGTTACCTCACGCGCGATCCTCGCATGAAGGAACGCCGCAAGTACGGCTTAAAGAAAGCACGCAAATCACCATCTTGGTCAAAGCGTTAATCTCACACAAAGCGCCCCTCACGGGGCGTTTTGGTTCGTTGACTTCATAGGTTTATTCATGTACCGCATGCGCCAGCTCTCTACATGAGGCGGAACGGAGGTGATCGAGATGACGCCCCAAGATGAAAAGACGTTGGTTGACCTCATCACACGTGAAAGCGGCATGGTGTACTTGTTCCTGGCGGTACGTATTCAGAGACGTCCAGGAGAAGAACACCTCCTAACCACTCCAGAAGTTGCGAAAAAGTGGCAGGAAATCGAGCCAGCACTGGTGGTCCTCCACGATGTCGCAGGCTTGAGACCGGTAGCGCGCCTCGAAGCGCCAAGCGGTGACTGCCTCTGGCTTTTGGACAACCTGTCTGCCGACCAACCTCTGCGCTGGTCTTTGATTGGCACCGTGGAACAGCTTCAAGCACACTACCGCGAAGAGATCAGAGCTGCGGTCCCAAATAACATTCGGGATTTCCTGAACGATCGCCTCGACGACCCCTACTAGCCCCCGCAAGAGGATCCCCACTCTTTGTGGGGGTTCTTTCTTTTACAGACGAATAATATTTACGCCGCCGCGAGTGTCGATTTCGATAATGCGAATACCTGCACCTTCATTAAAAGCAACGTGCGTTGCGTTTTCATCAAACCAGACTGCATTAGTGATGGGGCGCGATGCACGGAAGATGCGCTCCATATAGCCTTGCGGATAAAATGGTTGTGCGCCGTTTGGAGTAAGCCACATGACCCAGAGATCGCGGCCACTCCACCAGAGAAGGCGGGCTTGTCGGGATGAAAGGCGCGCACCCGCGGGGTTCTTTACGATATCAGTGCGAGTGCCGTCTTTTTGGATCAGCATGAGTGTGTCGCCACGCCACGCGAGCGTTGAATCTGGAATAGGACTCACCACCGGGGTCTGACGGGGGCGTGGTGATGGAGGCGGGAGAAGCGCTGGTTGTGCCATTTCTTCTTCAAGACGTGTGCGGAGAAGCTCAACGCGTGTTTCATCGGTGGGGAGCATGAGTACGTGGGGGAACTCGGTGATGAGGCCTTCTGATACGGATGCAGTTTTACTCCACGAAGAAAAGCCATCGCGATAGGTGCTGACCGTATACGAACCAGGGAGAAGCTCTTCGATACCAAAGGTGCGTGAGAGAAATGACGTACTCCCTTTGAGCTCACCATTGAGGAGCACGTCTGCCGTTTCATTAATACGTACGACGATGGTTCCCGTACGAATAAAACGCCCCTCAGAGAGGCTATAAGTGTATCCTTGGGCATTCATAATAGCCCAATAAGTCCCCGTGATAAAAACGAGGGCGGTCAGGGCGAGTAATATACGGCGCTTTCGCTTTTCCATAGCTTGTGTAGTATACAGGAAAACTTGACTAAATGCCAGAAATGTCAGGTTGCGTGCGCACCCAGAACACGATACACTTTCCCTGCTTTATGGCACGTAAACTAGGCATAGATCTCGGCACTACTAACACCGTTGTCTTCGTCCCTGGCAAGGGGATCGTCATCAACGAGCCTTCGGTCGTCGCCGTTTCAGTACTCGATAACACTATTTTAGCAGTTGGTAATAAAGCGAAGGAGATGATCGGACGTACGCCGGATAGCATTATCATTTCCCGCCCGCTCGTTGATGGTGCAATTGCCGACTATCGCATCACCGGTGCTATGCTCCGTTATTTTATCAAGCGCGCTGGTGGTCTCTTCTCATTTTTAAAACCTGAAGTACTCATCTCCGTTCCCGCAGGTATCACCTCAACTGAAAAACGCGCAGTGATCGAATCAACACTCGATGCAGGAGCAAAAGCGGTCTACTTAGTGAAAGAGCCTGTGCTCGCAGCCATTGGTGCGCGCATTCCCATCAATAGCCCTATTGGAAATATGATTTTGAATATCGGTGGCGGTACTACCGAGCTTGCGGTGATCTCTATTGGTGGAATCGTAAGCGCATCATCGGTGCGCATCGGAGGTAATAAGTTTGATCTTGCCATTGTTGAATACATAAAAAAGCGTCACACGCTCGCAATTGGTGAACGCACTGCAGAGCTTATGAAGATCGCTATCGGAAGCGCCATTAAGCAGGCAAACGAAGAAAAGATCACCATCAAGGGGCGCGACCTTACATCGGGACTTCCGAAAACTATTGAGATCAGCTCCAATGAGCTTACCGACGCTTTGAGTGAGAGTTTGCGCGAAGTGATTCAGATTATTAAAGAAGTATTAGAAGTAACGCCTCCAGAGCTTTGCTCTGACATTATGGATCGCGGCATTACTATTTCAGGTGGTGGGGCACTCTTGCGCAACATTGATCAACTCATTACGAAAGTAACGGGCGTTCCTGCGCATATCGCAGATGACCCACTGTTCTGCGTGGCGCGTGGTACGGGTATCGTGCTGGAAAACCTCGATGTGTATAAGAAAAACGTTATTGCAAAGCGTTCATGAAGATAGCACTCGTTACTGATTGGATCACCACAGTATCGGGATCAGAAGAGCTTGTACAAGCGCTCCATCGCATCTGGCCCGATGCTCCACTCTACACCGCATATGCGGACAAAGAGCGCGCGCGCAACGCTTTCCCAAATGCTGATGTTCGTGCAAGTTTCATTGGGCGCATTCCCTCATTTCTCCGCGTACGCCCACTTCTTGCACTTCTTTTACCTCTTGCGATGGAGTCTTTTGATTTCACGGGATATGACGTTGTGATTTCAGTGAGCGGCCTTGTGAGCAAAGGTATTATCGTTCCTAGTGCCACGCGACACATCTCCTATTGTATGAGCCCGCCACGACAGCTGTGGGACCTCGCACACGCTCAGAGGGGTATGCGCCTAGGTCGTCACTTGATGCGACTATGGGATAGCGCTGCGGCAAAACGTATCTCTGAATGGGTTGCTATTTCTCATACTGCCGCCAAGCGAATAGAAACATACTACAGACAAACGCCGCGAGCGGTGATATATCCTCCCGTGCAAGTACAGAACGCTTCTGCTGAACCGCCACATCCGAAACCCTACTATCTTTTTGTGGGGCGTTTGTACGCATATAAAAATGTGGCGTTACTTCTTGAGCTCTTCTCCCGACTCCAACGCGACTTAGTGATTATCGGAACGGGACCACTGGAAGGCGTACTGCAACGTCATGCATCACCGAACGTGCACATGCGCGGATATGTAGACGATGCCACGCTTAGTGCATATATGGTGCATGCAAAGGCGCTTATTGTGCCGAATGAGGAAGATTTCGGACTCACGATTGCAGAAGCACATGCGCATGGTACGCCTGTGCTTGCACTTCGCACTGGCGGGGCAATGGAAATTATCGAAGAAGGAGTTACTGGCGAGTTCTTTAATGATGCAATCCCAGAAGCGATCGGGGAGTGTCTTATGCGCTTTGAACAAAAGACATACGACGCCGAAACGATCCGTGCTCGCGGAGCATCATTTTCTGAAGCGCGTTTTCAGGAAGCGTGGCGCGCATACCTTTCATGATAGCCATCATAACCGTACATTTTGGAAAAGAAGAATCCATACTGCGACTTGCAGAGTCGCTCGCGCCACACCTTTCTACGGGCATGCGTTGGTATATCGTTGATAATAATGAATATACAAACGCAGAACACGAGGCATTTGTATCACGCACCCCAGACGCTCATCACATTCATGCGTCATATAACGGTGGCTTTGGAGCTGGGAATAACGAAGGAGTTTCTCGCGCAAAAGCAGATGGCGCAGAGTGGTGTGTCTTTTTAAATAGCGATACCGCAGTTGGACCAACATTCCGTGAGACGCTTGAGAAAGATCTCGCTGGTGAACGAGGGTTCGTTGCCCTTCCCGTTGTTGAAGACGGAAAAGAAATAACGATGGGACGCATCGCTTATCATAAGGGTATGCCGCTTGGCCTTCGCGATACCGGCACTCTTACGGAGCAGCGGTCGTATGTTCATGGCGCGGCCTGTGCTCTGCATGTTTCTATGGGTGATTCGTTGGGGTGGTGGGATGAACGTTTTTTCTTGTATTGGGAAGACGTGGCGCTTTCGTGGAAAGCGCGCGCATTGGGTGTTTCGATGCGTATTGGCACCACACGCGTATCTCATGTGGGCTCTGTGGCAACAAAAGCACTTCAATATGACGTTCTTTCCGCTCTGCATGCGCGTAACTACCTTTTGGCCGAATGGGCATATGGGTCGAAGGTGTGCGCACTCACGTGGGGATTATACGCGCTCATGCGAAGCATCGTTGGCGCAATGGCCGGGAACAGATTCTGGCGCGGCGTATTCCATGGTATAGCAGCCGCACTACGCGGGGAGTGGGGGAATATGCATGCCAAGCGTGTACACATTGGTATTGAAGCAGAATCACTTGAGGATCCTGTTGGTGGCGTGGCGCGCATGACCCATGAGCTCGTGCGAGAACTTGCACGGCGCCCAGAGCTTGCTCGCTCTCTGGTGATACATCTTTATTTTAAATCTCATGTTGTTCCTGGTCCTTGGCAAGAGAGCGCACTCTTTCAATGTCACATAACAAAGCCGCGATGGTTCCCGGCATCGTTTAATATTCACTATCATATGTGGATGCCCCTGATGGCGTATTGGCACGGTGTTCGCGCGCTCTATTTCCCAAACTATATGCTGCCCTATACGTGGGTGAGGAAATCCCTCGTTATGCTTACGCCCGATGTGGGATATGAAATGTTCGGTACGTCACTTCCTTGGAAGTATCGCCTTGCATATCGCTTATTTGCGGGAAGAGCATATCAACGCGCTACACGAGTGATGACGCTCTCTCATGATTCTGCGCGCCTTTTGCCAAGTGCATTTCATCGCCCCACACGAGATATCGTTGTGGTAAACCATCTTGCGGTTGAGGCTCCTGAAGCGGAAAATCTGACCCAGAGAGAGCCACTTTTTGCATGGGTAGGCCAAGCGTTCGAGCGTCGCCACGTGCGTGAGGCACTTGAAGCTTTTGTGCGCGTGGCATCTACACATCCAAATGTCTCCTTCACGCTTGCTGGTGCAGATAAATATACGCCGCCATATATTGCTCAAAAAGTAGAAGTACTTGCCCAAGAGGGTTTGCACGTTACGTACACGCCCCACGTTTCCGAATCTGCGTTGAAAGAGTTGTATGCACGTGCGCATGCTATAGTATATGTGTCCGACGCGGAATCATTCGGGCTTCCGCCCGTTGAGGGCGCCGCGCATGGCGCAATTCCCATTGTTGCCGACACGCCGCTCTCACATGAGATATTCGGAGCGGATGCCGTCTATGTGTCACAGCCTATTACCGTTGCGGGAATAGAGAAAGCTATGGTTCAATCACTTACACGACGCGATGATGCATCGTTCCGTGGTCGTATTCAGGCGAGAGCTAAGACATATACGTGGTCATCGCATACTGATCGCTGGCTCGCCACTATACGCGATATTCTTTCATGACACTCTTCACTTCGTGGCAGAAGCCACTTCTCCTGAGCTGGGCACTCTCTCTTGCTATTATGGCAGGCGTTCTTCCCCGTGAAGTGAGTTTTCTTATAGCGCTCGGGGGGCTCTTTGCCATGGCGCGCATGTCTCTTGAAGATGCGGCAACCTATTTTATTGGTATGGTGCCGTGCGCGCTCGCGCTCCCATTCACCGCAACATTCGATAACTTTAATATGTGGCGGCTCTTCGCGTTGTTGCTCGTAGTGCGTGGAGTATATGTATATCGAGAGCGTCTCACGGATGTGCGTGCGCTTGTGCGCTCACCAGCGGGCATTTCTCTTATTACGCTCTCTGCCGTTGCGGGGCTCTCGCTCGCTGTTGCTCACGATCTAGGCGCTGGACTCAAACGTTTCATTTACTTCGCAAATGCGCTTCTACCGCTGGTGGTTATAGCGCTCCTCTCACAGAGAGAGGGTATGCGCGCGGCACTGTTTTCATGCATGCGATGGATCGCGGTGCTTCTTGTCGGCGTTGCTGGTATCCAACTCATCTCAACGTACGTCATGGATATCTACGCGTTCATGCGCATATGGGGTGAGGGTGTGCAATTCCGCCAATTCGGTGCGCAGTGGAGCGATATTGTCACAAGCGTAGGAAATACATGGTTTGCATACTATGGTGAGCAACTTTCGCTACGTATTTTTTCACTCCTTCCCGATTCGCATACCTTCCCTATGATTTTGGTGGCGCTCATACCAGCAGTCATGGCTGCGGCATTGGTGCACACACGCATTCCTTCACAAGCGTACGAACGGTTCACAAGCCTTGTGCGTACGCGCGTAAATATGTGGATTGCTTTTGTACCCCTAGCATTTCTCTTCGTTATTCTTTCGGGAACTCGGGGAATGTGGGTGGCGAGCCTTGGGGTTATTCCGCTCGGTATTCTTTTCATCATCGCGTTACGTCATAGTATCTCGCGACAAGGCCAGACAATGCTCCGCTATGTTACTGCGGTAGCAGTTCTCTTCTTTGCACTATTTTTTGTAGCATGGCCCATCGTTACATCGCCACAGTTTCTGCTAAGTAAAGGGGATGACCTACTCTTTACCAAGCGCCTCCGCTCTATCATTGATTTTGGTGAAACATCAAATGCTCAACGTATCGCTATTTGGCGTGCCACGTTAGATTCCATACGCGAACGACCTTTGTTAGGTGTTGGGCTTGGGCAATATCCAATCATCCTCGACCAGGATCTTGCTCTTGCTGACGCAGGATCCTCAGCACACAACGTATATCTACACATAGCAGGGGAAGTGGGTGTTGTGGGGTTGCTTGCGTTTACTACCTTTCTTGCTAGCGTAGCATTCGCGTGCGTGAATGCTCTTCGCACAGAGAGATCACTTCGTGATCAGGCATTCTTAGTGACTGCTCTACTCTTTTTACCGTGGGTATGGGCATATCTTATTACTGACGCGGCGCTCTTTGATGAACGCGCGCTTCTCCTTATTGGAGCGGTCTGTGCGGTTATTCTTGGATATCAGAATCATGAGCAACGAACATAGTCCTTTTGTTTCCGTTATTCTCGTTGTTTCGAATGGAGCGCGCTATATGCGCGCATGCGCAAAGGCGCTCGCGCACCAGACATACAAAGATATCGAAGTCATTGTGTTTGATAACGCGTCACAAGATGCAACACGCGATATCGTTCGCGAAATCCTTCCTGATGCACACATCATCGAGCATCCAAAGAATATAGGCATGTGGCCTGGTCAGATTGAAGCTATGAAATCTGCGCGAGGTTCGTTTATTCTTTCGCTTTCTGTCGATGTACTCTTGGCGCCACAGTGTATTGAAGAGCTCGTTGCATGCGCACAAAAAGATGAACGCATCGGCGCCGTGCAGGCGAAGGTCTTTCAATATGCATACGCAGATATTGCGAACAATACATGGGATCAATCGCGTACGATCGATACATGTGGCTTTGGCATGACGCGCTCGCGACGCGTATACAACATTGGGCAAGGCGAAGCAGACTCCGGACAATACGACAACGCGCCACTGTTTGGTGTTGAGGGGGCAATGCCATTCTTTCGAAAGACTGCACTGCTTGATAGCGCACTCGAGGAGGGGATACTTGATATGGATTACTACGCAAGCGTTGGCACACTTCGCATTGGCTATGGAGATGACCTTGATATCGCATGGCGCATGCGTTTGCGAGGATGGAAACAAGTGTTCTGCCACACAGCACACGCATTCCATGACCGCACTACTACAAAATCTATCGCAACACGCTGGTGGCATTCTTTGCTCCCTTCGCGCATACGTGCTCGACGGGCGATCACACCACTCAAACGGCAGTTGGATTGGAGGAATAATCGGTGTACAATGGTAAAGAATGAGTTAGCCCAGCATCTGTTACGCGATGCTCCTTTTATTCTTGCTCGTGATGGTGGTGCGCTTCTCTACGCTCTCCTTTTTGACTGGAGCGTGCTTCGTGGCATGCTTGGTGCACTACTCCTTCTGCCGCGCATGCTTAAAAAACGTGCCTACGTACAACGGCGCGTACGTATCTCTGTAAGTGATATGCAATCATGTATCCGGTAACCAACCAACAACTTCCAGGCTCACGCACCTATAAAAAGGTTGTGTTAGGTATTTTCGGACTCACGTTTTGCGCCATCGCGCTTGTTGCATGGGCGCAGTCTCTGCGTAACGCAAGTTTTGATATTACACTTGGCGGTTCGGGTATGGCTGTTATCGCAGACCATGTACTCCCGCCAGAACTCGTGCACGCTATAGAAGAAGACGCATACATCATGCCAGATAAAGATGCGACGCTCGACATTCTTCTCTTGGGAATGCGTGGGAAAGACGATCCTGATGGCGGACTTCTGACCGACACCATTTTATTACTCCGCTACGATCGGTCCACAAAGAAATCGGCGCTCATCTCACTTCCACGCGATCTATACACGCGCATTACTGATACACGTGCAGATAAACTGAATGCCGCATATGAATATCTTGGCTTAGGCGGCACCAAAAAACTCATTTCACAAATCACTGGCGTCTATATTGATCATGCGGTTATTTTTGATTTCACCGCGTTCCAAAAGATTGTTGACGATCTTGGCGGGATCACCGTTACTCTCGCTACGCCTTTTGAAGAGAAACAACAATGGGGGTATTCCTTCTCGCTGCCCGCTGGAGAAAACCACCTCAATGGCGAGCAAGCGCTCTACTATGTCCGCTCACGATACTCTTCGAGCGACTTTGACCGCGCTCGTCGCCAACAACAGGTGATAAGCGCCATTAAAGACAAGGCACTTTCTCTTCAGCTTCTTTCGGAACCCGAGCGTATTGTGGCGTTGATGCAAACTATTCGTGCGAATATCATTACGGACATTAACCTTCTCGATATGACGAGCCTGCTTTCGCTTGGCAAATCATTGAGCGGATCAACGGCGCAGAAACGCATTGTGCTTACCCCAGAGAATGTACTCCAAGAGACACGAAGCTCTGCGGGCGCCTATGTGCTCTTGCCACGTGAAGGCAACTGGCAACTCGTACGTGACTTTATCGCAACAGCAATGCAGTAATCATATGCGTATTTCGTGCATCATTGTAAATTATCAGCGGCCGGCGCTTCTGCGCCTCGCGTTACAATCGCTTGCGCGCGCAGTGCTTCCTACTACAGATATAGAAGTTATTGTGGTTGATAGCGCTTCAACACCAGAAACACGAGCCGTGATTCGCGATGAGGGAGCTACTCTCTTCCAAAACATCATACTTGTAGCGCGAACAGAGAATACAGGGTACACGAAGGGCAATATGCTGGGAGCAGAGCGCGCAACGGGGGAGTATGTGTGTATTCTTAATCCTGATATCGTTCCTGAGCGCGGATCTTTAGAGGCCCTTGCGCAAACTCTCGCAGAAGATGCATCAATTGGGCTTATCGCGCCGACACTTCTCAATTTCGATGGCACAGTGCAGGCTTCGACGTTCCGCATGCCCACGCTCGCGAGTATTCTTGCTCGTCGTATGTGGATTCCCGGTCGTCGCGCGGTGATTCATTCATATCTTTATGCAGACTCAACAGAGCAACCACTGCGCCATGTTGACTGGGCACTCGGCGCAGCACTCATGACGCGCCGAGAGACGCTGTCACGTGTTGGTTTTTTTGATCCTACGTTCTTTCACTACTTAAGTGACGTTGACTGGGCACGACGTATTTGGGACAATGGACTCACTGTTGTCCGCACGTCGCGTGCGCGCATGTATCATTACTTGCGACGCGAGTCGAAAGGACGTTTCTGGTTGTGGGATGCACTCATGAAACAAACAACACGATGGCATATTCTTGATGGCATGCGCTATCTACGGAGATACGGGCTATTCCCACAACGTTTACAAACATAATACATGGAGCGAAAAACGAAACTTACTCTTATCGGTGGTATTCTCGCAGCACTCGCTGCGGGCTTTGTATTAGGATCAGTTGCAGGCGAAGGTTCGCTCGGCGCGTCGCTTCAAAACGCAAGCACGCTCGTGCGAGAAAATGTGGGACAGCCCACCAATGTTGACTTCACACTCTTTTGGAATGCGTGGGATGCGCTCCATGAACGCTTTGTTGATTCAGAGAAGCTCAGCACTCAAGATCTCGTATATGGCGCTATTTCCGGCATGATTCAGGCCGCGGGGGATCAGTATACGGTGTTCTTTGAGCCCGTCACCAACAAAAAATTCCGTGACGAGATCTCGGGCACCTTTTCTGGGGTAGGTATTGAAATCGGAAAGCGCAATGATCTTTTGACGGTCATTTCTCCGATTAAAAATACGCCTGCTTTCCGCGCAGGCATTCGCACGGGAGACATTATTCTCTCCATTGATAAAAAAACAACGAGCGGCATGACCACCGAAGAAGCAGTCACGCTTATTCGCGGCACGCGAGGGAGCACGGTGACGCTTTCCATTCGTCGCAACGGAAATCCCGATGCTGATTTCGCTATCGTGCGTGAAAACATTCGCATCCCCGCCGTTGAATGGTCACTCCTGAATGCGAGTACTGCCTACATAGAGCTTTCTACGTTCAACCAGAATGTTGATGATGAGTTTCGCAAAGCCGCGCGCGAGATTCAAAAGACAAGTGCGCAGAACATCATTCTTGATTTGCGTAGTAACCCAGGCGGACTCTTAGACTCTTCGGTATATATCGCTGGCTGGTTCCTTGATCCAGGAAGCATCGTTACTATCGAACGCTTCGGCGATGGCACAGAAAACGTCTTCCGTACCACTGGCGAACCGGAACTCCGCGATTATAATGTCATCATTCTTACCAATGGGGGATCTGCCTCTGCATCGGAGATTCTCGCGGGAGCACTCCATGACGTCCGCAACATTCGCATCGTAGGTGAAAAGACATTTGGCAAAGGCTCCGTGCAAGAAGTTATTGAATTCCCCGGCGGTTCAGCATTAAAGGTTACTGTTGCGCGTTGGCTCACGCCAAATGGTATTTCGATCTCTGAAAAGGGAATCGAGCCAGATATAAAAGTAGCTCTTCCCGAAGACGCTATTACTGCGGGAACGGTTGAATTAGGTACTGCTGGCAAAGACCCACAGCTTGACAAAGCACTCGAACTCCTGAAATAATACCCTCCTATGAAAGTAATCTTCTTGCACAACGTCCGCGGTGTAGCCAAGATCGGGGACATCAAAACAGTGACCGATGGCTATGCACGCAACTTCCTTATCCCTCGAGGTATTGCGAAGTTCGCAACCGAGAACGCTGAAAAGGAAGCTCTTGTTCTTCAAGAGAAGCGTAACCTCGTTATGGCTGAAGAGCGGGATACTGCCCTCGCCTTACGAGATAAGCTCTCTGGGGCTAAAATCGAGCTCCAGGAGAAGGGCAACGCCTCAGGCACCCTCTTCGCTGCAGTAGGCCGAAAAGAGCTCGCAGAGGCCATTTTGAAGCAATTAGGGGTATCTGTTGAAGTAGAGGCTGTCCATATCCCTGAACACGCCATTAAAACAGTGGGTGAGCACACTGCCACCCTCAATCTCTTTGAAGGAGTCGAGGCGGCCATCACGGTCACCATCACCGGAAGCGACGAGTAACAAAAACACCGCCCCATGGGCGGTGTTTTCTTTCCTGATATCTTAGTTCTTTACAGGAATAACGTGGACCACTTTGGCTACGCGGCGAGAGCCGTCGTAGTTCATTTTGCGAGTGGTGGTAAAGCGAACAACCCCATCGTGAGCTGCGTAGAGGGTGTAATCTTTGCCGACGCGGACACCATCACCAGCAAGGTAGGTGCTTCCTGTTTGGCGTATGATAACATTACCAGCAGCTGCCGTTTGTCCGTCATGCAACTTCACGCCACGATATTTTGGCTGTGAGTCGCGTCCAAGTTGTGTTGAACCTATTGCTTTTGTATGTGCCATAGCGGATCGTGTAAACTAATAAACGTGAGAGAAATCCTAGCAAAAACAGCTACATTCGTCAAGCACTCATTCCACGAGATCTTTGTGGTGCTGTGCATGGTCGCCATTGCCTTTATTAGCTACCAATTAGGCCTAAAAGCGCAACAAACCACAGATATAGAGCCTATCACTGTAGAAGATGGTGCGCAGATATTCACAGCCCAGTTAGCCAGCCAGGTCGTTCCCGGCGGGGGAGCGACACCCACCACCCAAGCACCCAGAGACAGTCGCGTTGTAGCTTCAAAGAGCTCTTCCAGTAAAAAATACCACTACAGCTGGTGCTCCGGCGCTTCGCGTATTAAAGAAGAGAACAAACTCTGGTTTGATAACGAACTCGCCGCACAATCTGCGGGGTATTCACTAGCGGATAACTGTAGGTAGGCAGTGTCGCCTTTAGTATTGACAGTAGTATCTATTTATACTAGAATATTTGCGTCGGGTAAGTGGTGCTCTACGGGGTACAAGCATCCGCTGCCGTGGTGATTTAGGGGTATTTTGACGCCTCCCCACCAAATGCTCACCGACACAAATCTGACCTATTCTCCCCGCCGTGAGAGATCGTGTGAAAACTCGCGTAGCTAAGCAAGAATGGGCAGTGCCTCCGACAGCGTTCATCGGAGGCTTTTTCTTTTATAAAATTTCCTTTAGGAAGCCGGAGTGTTCCCATTCCCAGAGCTTTTTTGCGGCAAGGAAGGCTTCAAAGTTGTGTTGCGTGTCGGGTAGCTCGCTAAATTCATATTCACCATGTTCAGGTGACCACGTGTGTCTACAGGTGTAGACACCACCGCGCACCGTAGGCATGCCGCCTTTTGAACGCATGCGCGCGCCACATGTTTCGCATTCCTTGTGTTGATCAAGGCGAATGACCCAGCTCGTGAGGTCGGGGAGTGTGCCTCGCTCTTGTAGGGCGCCAATATACGCTGCCGTTTGCATACCATACTCACGATAGATACCTTTTGAGGTTTTTATATCTAATACACCCACGCGACCATCAATTTCAGCAAGGACATCCAGCGTACCGATGTAGTGATGCTCTTTATGAATCACCGGCTCTTCTATACTTAACGGTTTTACGTCGTGCGCCATAAGAAATGCTTGGAACGCCCGCACGCTTGGTAATACGGCGGGGGATGACTCCTCTACTTTGCCCCGGAGGATATTTTCAACCGCTTCGTGCACCGCAGTGCCTTCTTGTGCTGAGCGCTCAGTCATCGCTTTGCCGGCCGCAAAGCTTGGCATGCGGCCGTAGAACGCATACAACGCAGGCTTTGCCTTAATAGAAAGGATAGAAGTGACGCGGGGATACCACATGCCACCATGTTCGTAGCCCGCTTTTGCGCGAAAGTCTGCGACGCTTGAATATTCGTTCATTATCTTCGGGGAGGCTGCATATACGTCTCCCAAATCTTAAACAGTTCTGCAGTGGCAACGACATCACGGAAGCAATATTCGGCGATGTCGGTGTATCGCTTGTCAGCAAACAGGCGAGCCACGTCATCACCAGTGACGCCATCAGCTTTCGAGCTCGGAATGCCGAATGCTTGGCACCACATGTGAAGGCTCATAGTTCTTCGTACAGCACCGAAGAATGAGAGGCGATCAAAGAGATCTACATGGCCCTCACCACTATAGCGATTAGGCATGAGGTCACGCGTTGGATGCACGCTGTGCACCGCAGAGCGTACGATCACGAATGGCGCATCGAATGCTCTGCCATTGAAGGTGATGAACTGATCATAGTAGCGAGCAGCGTCCCAGAATCGCTGGAGGATCTCTTTTTCAGTGCTAGGAACGTACTGCACGTCATCTTTCGTATAGGGCTCTAGAGTGGCTTCTGGGGCTTGAAAGAAGGTGGCACCCTTGTGCGTATCGGGATTCAGAATGGAGATAGCGACAATTTCGCCCGTAAGCGGCGAGAACCCCATGCGATCACGAACTTGATCTTGCTCCTCAGGCGTTTTGGCGCTGGAGAGGAGGTATTCCTGCGTTGTGGCATCAAAGCTTTCGAAATCAGCTCCTACGGTTTCTATATCAAATATAAGACGAGACATGGAGTAAGTGTATCAAGGGCATACGCTAACGTATATTTGATTATTTACATTATTATTGTATAATATGTTTTGGAGGCGCAGATGAAATTTCTGTTTTTGATTGCTGCGCAGGTGTTTCTTGTTGGTGAAACGAAAACACCGTTGCCAGTACACGAACGCGCAACGTGCGGCAGGTTCGCGGATGTGCACGAGCTGCTCGGCGTGATGTATATCGAGCTGAACCCACAAGGCGCTGAAGCGTTCGGAACGATTCCCGTTGACCGCGTGTGCGTCGTTGTAGATGGCGCGACGAAGGTTGGCGCACCTACGGTGACGCGTCTAGAGACCCCAGGAGGCAGGTTCTTGATCCACATGCACCCGTATGACCTGGATAAGGGTGCGGGATGCCTGAAGGTCAGGGTCGGAGCCGAAGAGTGCCGAAGGGTCGAAAAGAGGTAAGAGACCCCTCACAAGAGGAGGCAGAGATCAAAAACAGGAGAGCGGCCCACACCCGGGCCGCTTTGATTTTTATAAGAGAACGCCATATCACGCGTAGGAGAGGAGGTCGCACAATATAGGTTATGCGACGTACTACTACTCTGAAAGCCTTGGAAAAATGGGTTTTTGGATTTTCTCAGATCTTTCCCCTAGTACACTTTTTCTCTTTCCATGAGGTGCGCGCCGATGTGTACATGCTCCCTTCTTTATCCTGCGCACACTTTCTTCTCACGTCCTCGGTAGACCACTCCCCTCGCTACGTGCTGGGGGACACCTCTTAAAAAAGAGGCTCCTCTCTCCCCCGCACTGCGTGTCGCTATAAGTCGTTCGCTGTAAATACTTTAATCTCTCGCCAGAATAGTGAGAGTGCTTTTTTGAAAGGAAGGATGGAAATAAAATAATTGAGATCAATGAACTCACGGAAGAGCCATGCGGCGAACCCTCCAAAAATAATTCCGCCCGGAAGACGTGCGACAGCATACTTGCCACCGACAGGAGCAACCCAGATACCATACGAAGGTTTATGTGTACGTAATTCTTTCCCTTCGATTATTCTCAAAATATTTTGAGCAGCAATTTTTCCATGATCCATAGCAAGGTATGCCATGGCAGGAATCGGCTTCTGCGTTGCGTGGTCCATAAAGTGGATCGCATCACCGACGCCAAACACATTCGGATAGCGTCGCGTGTTGAGTTGTTCGCTCACAACCATTTTGCCTTGAGGTGTGAGATCGAGACCATGGAGACGTTCTAAAACCCCTGGTGCGCGTACCCCAGCTGTCCAAATAATAATATCGCCATCGAAGCTCCGCCCATCCATAAGATGAATGCGGGAAGATTCAATCGCAGAAACACGAGCACCAGATACAAGCGCGACACCACGCGCCGTGAGACGCGCCTTGATGCGCTCTCGTTCGCCATCAGAAGCGTTCGGAAGAAGATCGGGGTTCGCATCAAACAACATGATGTGCGTTGGTTGGCCACGCAGTTTACATTCTCGTGCGAACGTCTTTACGCAGGAACCAATTTCCGTAGCTGTTTCAATGCCCGTGAGCCCCGCGCCACACACCAGAACGCGAATGGGGAGTCGTCGCTCACCTCGCTCTGCCTCTTGAAATAAATCGGTGAGGCGAGTGTTGATGGCGATGGCATCGTCGAGCGTGCGGAATCCATATGCATAGTCAGTCACTCCCGCAATACCAAAGTCGGAAGCCTCGCTCCCCAGCCCAATGATAAGAAAGTCATAGGGAATTTCTACTCCTGTATCGGTGCGGATGATGCGTTGCTCAAGGTCCCCATCAAGCACCGCTGCTTGTATGTGTGTAATGCGCTTTCCATCGAAGATTTCTTTAAAAGGAATGGCGACCGTACGGCGCAGCATGATGGTATAGGGATCACGAGGTGCGCCATACGCTGCCGCTACTTCATAGAGCGCGGGTAAAAATAAATGATACGGGTTTTTATCTACGATAATAATGTTCGCTCGAGTGCCCAGCGTCTTTTCAAGATCAAGCGCGACGCGCACTCCTGCGAATCCGCCTCCTAAAATAAGAATGGTTCCTGTTCTCATAGTTACATGTAATCCAGAGCGTTGATGGTCCCCTGTAGATAGTTAAAGTAGAGCATGCCGTTGCTTTCGTTTGTATATGTAAAGAATTCTTTATAGAGGCTTAGGTGAAGATGCGACCCAGTTGAATTTCCTGTCGAGCCCTCAAAACCAACGACCGTTCCCGCCTGTACCGCCGCACCCTGACCAAAGCCGACCACAGAGCTCAAGTGGCCATAGACACTAACTAAATCATTGGGGTGTTTCACCGCTATCCAATTCCCCCATCCAGGGTTTTTAAGACCACTTGCGATAATAACGCCGTCTCCGATTGACCGCACTGGAGTGCCGTGCCCCGCAACAAGGTCAACACCACTATGCGGCTTGCCTCCGTATGCTCCACGTCGTGCATACGAGGTCATACCAAACCCCTGGGTGATGACATACTCCCCTTTTGGATATGGGGGCTGAAATATTTTAGTACCTTTTGGTGGTACGCTTTGAGCTTGCACGCGCACATTGTAGAACCCTCCCGCAATGACCTTTTGTTCTAACTCGATAAGGTCGGCAAAGAATTCTGCCTGGCGCTTTTCGATCTCTTTTAACATCTTCTGATATTCTGCCTCTTGCCCCTTTGTACGCGTCAGGAGTGTATTTTTACCAGATTTTGCGGAGCCCAAAGAAAGCTTGGTGTTGAGCTGCTCAGCACTTAATTGTTCCAGCTCCTTCTCTTTTACCTTCAGCTCTTGGCGACTTCCTTCGAGAACCGCTTTTTCATGTTTCAATTCCTCGATTACATTAAGTAATTCGCCCGCGACACTTTCCGCATATTGTTCTTGTCGCAAGAAGTCAGACATGCTTGAACTTTTAATAAGCAGCTCAAGCATGTTTTCTTGGTCATGCTGATCGAGTGCGAATACGAGGCGCCCGATAGATTCTTTCTTGCGAGAGATAGACGTTTCTTTTTCACCGATAGTGCCTTCGACGCCTCGAATCTCAAATGTGGTGCGCTCAATCTTTTTTCCAGTAAGTGCTAGTTGATTTTCGATGCTTTGAATCTGTGTACTCAGGAGTGAAATTTCTTTTCGTAGTGAGTCAGCCTTCGAGCGCTCGTCGGCAATGTTTGATTTATATTGACTTGCCTGCCGTTCAAGCGCTTCGATCTGTTGGCGTAGTTCAATAACTCGAGGATCTTCCGCGGCAAAAGCTTCAATGGGAATAAAGAATGCGAGCACACTGACGAGAAGGAGTGATGATGCAAATATACGCATAGTTATACCGTGCAGAGCGAGAGCGCATGATCAATACGACGCAGTGTAGCATCGTGGCCAATAACGCTGGCAATATCAGCGGGATCTGGAGATTTTTCCATTCCAGATAACGCAACACGTACAGGCCAAAAGACTGGCCCGCGCCCGCCAAACTCACTTGCGACACTCTCGAGAGCCGCTCGAATAGAGGTAGCGTCAAAGACGGCTAGCGGACTGAGCACATCATGAGCGCGTGACAATGCTTTTTGGGCATCAGCAAGAGGAGCACCTTTCCACGAAAGGAGTGCGGCATCATATTGCGGGTCTTCCCAGAAGAAGCGGAAGAGCTGGACATCGCGCAGGCGATCGAGACGATCGCTCACAAACGGAAATGCCGCGTCTGGCATATCGGGAATATTCGCCAACGTGCGCAATTGATCCGGGGTAAGCTTGCGAATGTATTGTGCGTTCATCCAATGTAGTTTTGCTTGATCAAATACTGCACCACTCTGATGCACGCGTGAGAGCTCGAATACTTTTGCCATCTCTTCTTTTGAAAGTAATTCCGCATCGTAGGTATACCCGAGAGAACCAATAAAGTTTACAAGCGCTTCAGCAAGAAAGTCTTCTTTATATTCCATAATGGACGTTGCTCCATCACGCTTCGACATTTTTGATCGATCAGTGCCTAAGATAAGCGACACATGCGCAAAAAGTGGCTGCGTAACGCCGAGTGCTTCCGCAATGAGCATCTGCTTTGGTGTATTGGAAATATGATCTTCACCACGAATCACGTGGGAGATACGCATATCGGCATCATCAACAACCACCGCGAAGTTGTAGAGGGGTTCATGAATATTTTTTGCAATCGCCATGTCACCTAGCAATAAGGCATCGGAAGTAATGTCCCCACGGATAACATCGGGAAATGTGAGCGGACGAGATTCTGTAACGCCAACGAGGCGAATCACCTGACCTGGCTCTTTGCCTTTTGCTTCATGCTTATGCGCGCATACATGTACGAGCGCTTCCTTCTTCTCTGTTTGCCGTGCCCGCTCGGCGTCTAGCTCCTCTTTCGTATGATGACACCAAAAAGCCTTCCCTTCAGCGAGGAGTCTCTCTAGATGAGCGGTGTATATGTGCCTTCTCTCTGATTGGCGAACAATTGCTTCGTCGGGCGTGAGGCCAAGCCACGCAAGACCTTTGAGAATGTCTTCCTCAAACGCCTTCGTGGAGCGTTCTGTGTCTGTATCTTCGATACGTATGAGAAATGCGCCTCCTGTGTGACGGGCAAAGAGCCAATTAAAAAGCGCCGTACGTGCGGTTCCGATATGCAAAAGACCCGTCGGTGAGGGCGCGATACGAACGCGAATATCCATAGTGTTCAGTATACCGCATTCCCCTCTCCTGTGAAGCCATTGCGGGCCCCAATACGTGCGCTACACTAAGCAAAACAATGGTTATCCTTACGGTTATTCCTCTCACGCGTATCCCCATCCAGGCGCCCGAAACGCTCTCCTATTTTTCACCGACGCCAGTACCTCGCGGATCGCTCGTAAAAATCCCTCTCGCGCGACGCACGGTCAATGGGATCGTACTTGCCGTACACACCCTCTCTGAATCGCGCCAGCGTATTCGATCTGGGTCATTTTCTCCCAAAAAAATCATATCAGCATATGACGCCAATTCTCTCGTTAGTGACGGGGCGATCGCAATGGCAAAGTGGGTTGCCCAAACGGCATGCATCTCTCTCGCAACAGCATGCACTCTCCTTTTCCCCGATCTCTCTCGAGCACGTCCACGCACCTCGCTTCTCCCAAGCCTTCCCGATGCACCGAAGGCTTCACGAACAAAAGAATACGTCACATCGCTCGCAGAAGAATATGGAGTGCTCCAGCATATATGTGCATCACTGCCGAAGGGAGCGCAGGCGTGTATTATCGTCCCCGACAGTGAGTGGATTCCAGCATATGCTCAAGCGCTCGCCGCGCACTCTCCCATAGCGCTCTCTCAAAACATGGGAGCGAAAGCTCTCACCAACGCCCGAACAGCGGTTGCTGATGGAACTGCGCGCGTACTCATAGGAACACGAAGTGCGCTTCTAGCGCCATTCACTCGCTGTGCGCACATTATTATTATTGATCCGCGCCATATCGGTCATTGGAGTGAGGGGTCTCCCCGACTACACGCAACAGCATTTGCACAATGGCTTGCGACACAATGGGGTGCCACGTATAGCGTCATCACTCCTTTTCCACTACTACAAGCAAAAACAGAAAGTACACAAACCTTTCTTGATCGATCGCATGCGCTTCATATCGTTGATATGGGCGCAGAGCGTGCTGCTGGGCACCAAAACCTCTACGCACGAAGTATCGAGGATATATACAGAGTAGATCCTCACGGGCATACTCTTGTGTTCGCTACACGAAAAGGGTTTGCATCACTCTACACGTGTCGGCTCTGTGGCGCCTATGCCGCATGCACAAACTGCGCCATTCCAATGCGCATTACCCGTGCATCGGAGCCTCCACAGCTCATGTGTTATCGCTGTACGCAATCGCGCCCCGCACCGGATCGTTGTCCACGCTGTCACAAGGTATCGCTCTATGCTACTGGTACTGCAGGTATAGAAAAAATTGCAGCGCTAAGTGCTTTTCTTGCACCAGACATTCCTCTTTTCACTCTCGATGACTCCACGGCACACCCAGAGAAAGTACTGGCGCAGTTTCGAGAAGCGCCCGATGCAATACTTGTTGCCACCGCAAAACTCTTTCGATGGAAACACGGCACAACATTTCGACGCATCATCGTTCCCTCTTTTGACACGCTGACGCATCGCCCAGATTTTGCGAATGACGAGCTGAGCGCTGCAACCATTGCATCACTGCGCGCATGGGAACCAGAAAGTATGCATGTGCAAACCTATGCGCCACACCATCCAGCACTCACAGCGCAATATGACGTACGCCAGTGGGTTGAATCTGAATTTCAAGCACGGAGCGCAACGGGATATCCGCCTACATGGCACCTCGTTGCGCTTACCGTTCGGGGAGCTTCGCCCGCACACGTGCAAACCCATGCTCGCACCTGCGCAGAACTCCTTGCGCAAGCGATTCAACACCACAAACTCCAAGAGCGTATTACAGTACGCACACCAGTACCAGCACTCATATTTAGAGATCGCGCCCAAACGGTGGGCGTCATACTGATTCGCACGAAAGAGGCTCATGATTTTGCGCAGATCGCACCACACGTACCACAGCCGTGGCGCGTCATTGCAAATCCCCCCTCTCTGGATGAAGCGTTGCTGTAAGGCCCCACACTTGCTACTATGGGCGCAATGGAAATCGTTACCATTCCACAAAAAATCCTCAAAGAACCTATGCCAGACGTCCCTGACGACTGGTTCGGTGGCGAACACCTTCTTTCACTCATCGCCGACATGCGCACCGCCATGCTTGCGGCAAGTGGCGTTGGCCTTGCGGCGAATCAAGTCGGACAACAACTCCGCCTCTTTGTGATTGACGCTGAGCTTGCTAAAGAACACGGCATCCCCGACGCATTCGCAAATCCAGAAATCACCGAGTACTCAAAAGACACTGACGTCTTAGAAGAGGGGTGCCTCTCTATCCCGGGCACGTATATACCCATCTTTAGAGCAAAGAAAGTTATGTTTAAAGGATACGACGCACAGGGAAAGAAATATAAATTTCGCGCACGAGGCTTTATCGCACGCGTCTTACAGCACGAAACAGATCACCTTAATGGCACCGTCATCGCTGACCGCGCAAAAGAGCAGAAAAAAGCACTATGAGCTATCGTATTCTTTTTTGGGGGACTCCGTCATTTGCGGTGCCTACCCTTCAAAAACTCATTGAGTCAAAGGGGTATGAAGTGTGTGGTGTCATCACGGCGCCACCAAAGCATCAAGGGCGCTCAAAGATACTCACACCGACACCCGTTGCTGAAATCGCTGAACTACACCAGATACCTATTCACACGCCAACAACACTCAAAACAGCAGAGGCAGAGAAACTCATTCGTTCTCTTGAGCCAGATGTGTGTGTGGTTGTCGCATATGGCAAAATCATCCCCGAAGTACTCCTCTCTATCCCCCGTCATGGATTTATTAATGCGCACCCATCGAAGCTCCCTCTCTATCGTGGCCCTGCACCGATTCAATACGCTATAAAAGATGGCGTCACCCAAAGCGCAATAAGCATCATGCGTATTGATGCAGAAATGGATCATGGCCCCGTTCTCTTACAGGAACCGTTTTCCATAGCGCCGGACGAGTATTTCCCAGAAGTACTCCAGCGCGCAGCGCGAGAAAGTGCAGAGCTCATGCACGCGGCGCTGCTACAGCTTCAAGCAGGAACTGCGAAAGAAGCTCCCCAAGATCATGAGAAAGCGACCGCTACACACATCATCACACGAGAGACGGGACGCATCTCATGGGAACAATCAAGCGATGCGCTCTATAACCATATCCGCGCGTTCGCTTCCGAGCCTGGAGCATGGACACTCTGGAACAACGAAGAGGTGCGTATTCATCGCGCGCACTCACTCCCCATCCTCACGGGGAAAGGCGCTCCCGGCACCGTATATGCATATCAAGAGGGCTCATTCTTGGTCACCTGCGGCTCTGGCGTACTTGCGGTCGATACATTACAACGTCCCGGCGGCACGCCCCTTCCTGCAACACTCTTTTTCAATGGGAATAAGAGCTTCTTCTCCGATGTCTTGGTATCTTGAAAGAGGCGCTGAGATGTAGTACAATCGTCCGGCACAATAACTTACTGTACTTATGTCACTTGGAGTAAACGACCTAAAACCGAAGATGTATTTCATTTACGAGGACCAGCCATATATGGTTCTCGAAACTCACCACCTTAAGATGCAACAGCGCCGCCCGGTGGTGCAAACTCGCATGCGCAACATCATCAACGGCAAAGTGCTCGAGCGTAACTTTGCGCAATCTGATGTATTTGAAGAAGCAGACGTACAGCGCAAGAAAGTGAAGTTTCTCTACAATCACCGCGATCAGTACTGGTTCACCGAAGAGACCAACGCTTCCCAGCGTTTTCAGCTCGCGCAAGAGATTATCGGCGCTGGCGTGCAATTCCTCAAAGCAAACACGACACTCGACGCTCTTATGTTTAACAGTGAGATCATCAACGTAGAACTCCCCGTCAAAATGGACTTCACTGTTGTTGAGGCTCCTCCAGCAATCCGTGGCGATACGGCACAAGGCGGCGTAAAGCAAGTGAAAATCGACACTGGCGCGATGATTAACGCCCCGCTCTTTATTGAAGAGGGTGATATCATCCGCGTAAACACTGAAACCGGTCAGTATGCTGAGCGCATGGGAAAGAAATAATCTTCCCCATCAAGAGAATTGTGAAAACAGAGCCCCTCGCGGGCTCTGTACTTTTTCTATAAAAATGATATAGTAATTCTAAGGAGGTGCCTCATGCGAGGTTACTGGAAGCTTTGGAAATCGTTCCCGGACTGGAAGCGTAGCTGTTGGCTTGGGATGGCTGGTAGTGCGCTTATCGCACTCGTCGCTACTTATCTCTTCCTCTCGATGGAGATCCGTAGCCCAAAAGACTACGACTACGTCGCCGTCATCTGCACTGGGCTCTTGGGGGCTCTCTACATCTTCATGGCGAGCTACGACGCGTTACTCACCAACGAGAGGGCGGAAAGGATGCTCCGAGGCAACAAGGAGGAGAAGTGATGCCAACAATCACATCGGAAGACATCGAGCGAGAGGACCGCAACGCAGAACAGCGGATGAGCTCGTCTTTGTGGGGTGGCCTCTTCACAGGAGCGACGGCGATGTTTGCTGCCGTTTTCCCATTGGATGTAGCGGCGAGTCTTTTCACCCACTACTACATGCCCCCAGAGCAGGCGCTTCTGCTACACGACATACTTCTCCCGGTCGCTTCTCTAGCATTAACCGCAGCACTTTGGCTCGCTTATGCCATCGCTTCGCCGCTACGAGTGGTTGCTCGTAAGGTGACCATGTGGGCATGCCTGAAGCGCTGGGGCGGGATGGAGCAAGACACGTTCGAAGCGGCTTACTGGGTGGGGGCTAGTGTCGCTTGTGGAGCTTCAATGCTTCTCGTCGTTACAGCGCACGTCCCTCTACTCACCCTCCAATTCTTGCGCTAGAACCACATTCCTAACGCATGAAAAGACCCACCAACATAACGGTGGGTTTTGTTTTATTTATGCCCGTGGACGAATGGCATAATACCGAGTGGTAAGAGTGCCCAGATAAAAAATGCTTCTGGTGTTCCAAAATACGGATGGAGAGCCGCGATGTGATCGGGCAACGCAGTAAATGGCACGAACCAGAGAAGGATGCTCAAAAGAAAGCCTACTTGTGCAACGCTTATAAGTAACACGTGTGCGAGCTTCATCTCACCCATAGATAACCGTGAACGTAATGATGTTCCTTGAAATACAAAAAAAGTGCCGATATATGCAAGGAGAAAGAGCCCCGCACGTACCACGCCTGCATCTGTTGCCGCAACCCATGGAATACGCTCCAGTGTGCCCACGAAAGGAAACGCAGATGCCAGAGTAAACGCGATATAAATACTTAACAGCGAAACAATGGCACGCGTTTTTCCTACACTCATGCCGTACAGCGCAATGAGCGCCACAAGTGCAATACCAAAAAGTTCTTGTGGGCCAGTGAGTGACTGAATATTGGCACCGATGTGCGAGAGATCAAACCGATCGAATACATCCATACGGGTGCAGTGTAGCACGCCATATGCTTCTTTGTTTAGCGCTTGAGGGTGATAACTACATTACCGTGCGGTGCGCCCCGTGAACCGGCGTGGCCAAAACCAGGAAGCGCAATAGCGTACTCCCCCTCCAGTTTTTCTGGAATGTGAATCGCGACGGTTTTCTTTCCTCGCGTGCGGCCATCTCCAGCGCATGATTCACATTTCTTTTCTGGTGTTTCACCTTGCCCTTCGCATGCATTACACACACCCGTTTGTGCAAACACGCCAAAAGGAGTACGCACCTGTTGGCGCACCTGGCCTGAACCTTTACACGTATCACACGACTTCATTTTTGATCCCGGTTGTATGCCGCTCGTATGACAGATATCACATGAAATAAATCCTTCAAAAGAGAACGTGCGCGTTTTACCAAGATCTTTCTTTTCTACCTGTACTTGGAAATACATATCCTCTCCTTTTTGTGGACCGCGCGGTGCGCCACCAAAGCCACCGGCTCCCGAGAACATGCTAAAAATATCCTCAAATCCAAAACCTGATTGCTGTTGCTGACCCCCACCGCCACCGAAGAAATCCCAGAAGTTTGTGCCATCAAAACCAGCATGACCACCGCCTTGTTGCCCGCCTCCATATGATCCCTGCCCCGCAAAGCCAAAACGGTCATACTGAGCTCGCTTCTCTGTGTCAGAGAGCACTTGGTATGCCTCGTTTACTTCTTTAAATTTTTCCGCGTCTCCCCCCTTTTTATCAGGGTGTAGTTTGTGCGCCAAAGCACGAAATGCTTTTTTGATTTCGTCAGCTGACGCAGAGCGTGAAACGCCTAAAATGCTATAGGGATCTTTCATAGTGGATAGATTATCCTTGTGGGAATACGGGGATCAGACATATACTATAGGGTATGGATCATACGCTTCGCAAGACACTAATCGCACTCGGGGGAACTCTCGCTGTTGTTGCCGCAGGATGGTGGCTTCAAGACCAACCATTTTTTGTACAGATCTTCCGCGGCTTTGGTTCGCAGAGTCCGGTTGATATTTCGCAGGCGCCACCACAGACATTCTGCCTCCCTGCCACAGCAACTATTACCACTGGTGAAAACATTGCCCTTACTGCATCGGGTGGAAATCCGAACCTCTACGCGTGGCGCGCGCCACAGGGTACACCAGCAACAGGCAGTGGCGCCTCGTTTACCGTTCAGTTCGCAAGCCCTGGCCTCTACCCCGTTGTCCTCATCTCGGGTAGTCCCAGTGACCCTGTCGTTCCAGCACGCACTGATCGTTGTGATATTACTGTCCTTGGCAACGTATCGGACCCCATTCCAACACCATCGCTATCTCCTTCACCCGAAGTCTCTCCAACGCCAACGCCCTAACGTAAGGCGTACTTTTGTCTCTCCACCGTTTCAGTACGCAGCTCAACAACATGCATTTTCTGCATGAGCCAGAGCATTCCTGAACCAATAAGTGTACCGAGGAATGAGAAGATTGGCTTAATGCTCACCAAGACGGCAAAGAGCGTGAGCGTCAGTACAATCGGAATATATTTTGCAAAGGGCGCTGAGAGTGCGTTAATTGTAGAGATAGTCTGCTCTGCAATCTGCTCCTCAACTGCTTTTCTCTGAAAGAATGGGAGTCGTTCGAGTTCACTTCCCACAACAGCGCTCACCATTTTTTGAATCATACCTACTGCGCTATCCGGGACGATGCCATTTCCTGCGCGATCCTGAACCGCGGGAGCCATAAGATACGCAAGCGATGCGGCAACGAAAAGTGCGGTCACAATTTTCCCCATACCACGACCGTGATCCGCATGGATGCTGATGTCGCGAGCACCCAGCGTGAGCAAGAGGAGCGATGCAACCATTGCTCCGGCATATACAAGACTTACGGGCAGCACCATCACAAGCGGCGCAAGCACCGCACATGACACTCCTAAGCGCCATCGCCAATCCGCGACAAGAAGATAAGCAACGCCTGCGGTTGCTGCGAGCACAACCGCAACCGCCAACACCGGCGCCCACATGAAAGGATCAGAAAGCGTTTGCGCATTAGGGCCAAGCCACGTTCGGGCCGTACCCCAAAGCGCAGACGCAACAAAAAGTACCAACACTACCAATCCCCACTCTTTTCGTATATCCACAGTTTCCATAGTGCATTATTCTACCACGGAATTACTATACTCACAGAGGAGGTGCGGATGCCCGAAGGCCCGCAACGAAGGAAGCTTGCGTGTGGCTGGTGTCACGTCTGTCACAAGCGACGATACCGCGGCCGAGAAGCGGCGTGGGTCGTTGCGCGGTGGCGTGATGGTGATCCCAACCGATCCGACGGCGGCAGGATCCACGCTTACTTTGATCCGAAGTGCCGGTCGTGGCACATCGGACACATCGTAGCCGGTGGTCAGCCTGCTCGCTCGCAAGAGTCGAAGAATCCCCGTCCCCCGCTCGTGAAGCGCCCGCACTCCGGTCGCCCCGTGCGCCAGAGCTCGCGCTTCTACTGACACCTCTCTCTTCCCCCGACAGGAATTTCCTGTCGGGGTCTTCTCTTTATAATTACTTCTGCTCTTCCGCTGGCTTCTCCTCTTTCATCTCTTCTTTTGGTTGCTCAGGAGTTGCTTGTGCCTGTTGCTGCTGATACATCGCCTGACCTACTTTCTGCACAGCTGTTGAGAGTTCCTCTACTGCTTTTTTGAGCACCTCGAGATTATCACCGTCTTTCACATGCTTCACGCTGGCTATCTTTTCTTCAACCGCCTTTTTGTCATCAGCGTTCACTTTTTCGCCAGCATCTTTGAGTGTTTTCTCTGAAGAGTAGACAAGCATCTCTGCGGCATTGCGAGCGTCTACGAGCTCTTTCTTCTTTGCGTCCTCTGCCGCGAAACGCTCTGCGTCTTCTACCATGCGCTTTTTCTCATCGTCGGTCAGACCAGATGAGCCCTCAATGTGAACAGATTGTTCCTTGTTCGTTGCCTTGTCTTTTGCCTTTACGTGCAGGATACCGTTTGCATCAATGTCGAACGTCACCTCAACCTGTGGAACTCCACGTGGAGCTGGCGGGATGCCATCTAAGATGAAACGTCCAAGTGTCTTATTGTCTGCAGCCATAGGACGCTCACCTTGTAACACATGGATCTCTACAGAAGGTTGATTGTCTGCTGCGGTTGAGAACACCTGTGTGCGAGCAACGGGAACGGTAGTATTCTTCTCGATCATTTTCGTCATCACCGCACCCATAGTCTCGATACCGAGAGAGAGCGGCGTGACATCGAGCAAGAGCACATCTTTTACATCGCCACGCATAATGCCGCCTTGGATGGCTGCGCCGATAGCGACCACTTCATCGGGGTTAATGTCTTTGTGAGGTTCTTTCCCGAAGAGAGTGCGCACCGCCTCTACAATTGCTGGCATGCGCGTTTGACCACCCACCATCACTACTTCGTGGATATCCGAGAGCGCAAAGCCCGCCTCTTTTACCGCATCTTTCGTGAGATGAACGGAACGCTCAATCAGATCTTGCACAAGACTTTCAAGCTTTGCTCGCGTGAATGTCATTGTGAAGTGTTTAGGACCACTGGCATCTGCGGTAAGAAATGGAATATTCACTTCTGCTTGAGGCGTACTTGAAAGCTCGTGTTTCGCCTTTTCTGCAGCATCTTTCAAGCGCTGAAGTGCCATTTGGTCTTTCGAGATGTCGATCCCCTGCTCCTTTTGGAATTCATCAATGAAGAAGTGGATGATACGTTGGTCAAGATCGTCGCCACCCAAGTGTGTATCACCACCGGTTGCCTTTACTTCAATCGTGTCTTCTGACACTTCCAGTACTGATACATCGAACGTGCCACCGCCAAAGTCGTAGACAACGATCTTCTCATCTTTCTTTTTGTTAAAACCATATGCAAGCGCTGCTGCGGTTGGCTCGTTAATGACGCGCTGAACAGTCAGCCCTGCGATTTCACCAGCATCTTTCGTTGCTTGACGTTGTGCGTCGTCAAAGTATGCAGGGACAGTAATAATCGCTTCGGTGATTTTCTGACCGAGACGGCTCTCTGCATCTGCTTTAAGCTTCTGGAGAATCATCGCTGAGATTTCAGCAGGCTTGTACCACTTCTCTCCCATGAGCACCTCAACGGAATCATTGGAACCCTGACGAATTTGGTATGGGAGAAGCTTCATATCACGCTGCACTTCAGCGTCAGAGAAGCGGCGACCGATAAGACGCTTAATAGAGTAGAGCGTGTGTTGCGGATTCGTCACCGCTTGGCGCTTTGCCGTAACACCCGCATAGCGTTCTGTTCCCTTCATGGCAATAATAGAGGGCGTTGTGCGCATGCCTTCCGCGTTTTCTAAAACGCGGGGCTGGCCAGCCTCAACAATTGCCATCGCTGAATTTGTTGTTCCTAAATCAATTCCAAGAATTTTTGTCATAAATTATTTTTGATATCGTACATGCCACAACCGACACATCCGAAGAGCTTCTCAAAGGAGGGGTTGGTTGAGGAATGTTTCACGATGATGCTTCAGTTGTTTCTTTCTGCTGTAAGAACGACCCAACACGAACCTGCGCAGGACGAAGGACTCGGCCGTGCATGGTATATCCCATGCGAAGGCACGCCGTCACGATCCCATCACGTTCGGCGGTAGGAACGCTGTCTGTTCCAATGGCCTCATGAAGCGCTGGATCAAAAGCCACATCGCGTGTTGCAATTTCTGCAACGCCGTGACGAGTAAATACTGCGCGCATTTGATCCTTCACAAGTACAATTCCCTTTGCCCAATCCGCATACTGCTCATGCACCGACGCGGGTATGTGCGCAATGAGAGCCTCAAGAGAGTCAATAATCTCAAGCAAGTCTCCCACAACACGCTCACCGGCGCGCTCAGTCATCTCGAGTGCTCGACGCGATTCATCCTTCCTATAATTGATGAAGTCGGCGTGTGCACGAGCAAGTTGACCTTTAAGCTCAACAATGTGGTCTTCTTCTGTGCGCTCTTCTGGTGCCTGTGTATCGTTGGTAGTAGTCATAAGGTATTACGAGTCTGATTCTTCTGCGGCACGAGACACGGCATCCGTTGCATACGCGAGGAGTGCAAGGTTGCGACGGTAATCCATGCGCATAGGGCCAATAATAGTGAGGAGTCCGGACATATTCCCTGGCAAGCGGTATCGAGCGACAATCACTGCTTCGTCTTGGATAGTACGCACAGGGTTCTCGCGCCCAATAAAGATGCGGTAAGGTTCGCTCTGCCACTTTCCAAACAATGCGTCATCGAGTCCTCCGCCGAACAAATCATCGAAGCGGTCAACGAAATGCATGACCTGCATGGTACGCTCAAGGCGTTGAAATTCTGGAAACGCCATAAGCTCCGAGAGCCCAAATTTATAAAAGTCATCATAGTCTCGGATATGCGCGATGACAGCGCTATCAAGAAGGTCGGCAAGTGTTGCGGCAAGATGCCTACTGAGAAGTCGCGAGTCTAAGCCCGCCTCTCCTACTAGCGCATCAATGCGACGACGATCACGGACGGGAACAGCTGCATGCTCATCACGCTTTACGAGTTCATCCACCAGCCATCGGTAGGCGCGGTCGGTGGGCACGCGTCCAGCAGAGGTGTGCGGCTGGGTAAGGAACCCAAGCTCTTCAAGCACCTGCATATCATTACGAATAGTTGCAGGGCTCACATCCATGCCAGCGTGCGCGCACACAACAGCAGAGCCAACGGGTTCTGCGGTCCGTACATAGGTTCGAATAACGAACTCCAGTAAGCGTTCTTGTCGTTCTGTCAGCATGCTTCCGCAGTATAGAAAAATTAGCACTCTCTAGTCAAGAGTGCTAAAACCCCCTTTCTGTGGACATGTCAGAGCCCGAAAAAACGGAAGAGTGCGTCGAAAGATGCGATGCGCTCAAGGCGCTGTGTTACTACTAAAACACCCAACGCAACAAGGAGAACTCCAAACCCCTTTGAAATGTAAGGCAAGGCTCCGCCCCAGTGCGCGATCCCCTTTTGGAATACTGATGCGAACGCAGCTGCCAACAAAAATGGGATACCAAGCCCAAGCGCATACGCCATAAGTAATACAAAGGCTGTTCCCGGCTGTGTGATAGAGAGCGTGAGAATCGCTCCCAAAATTGCTCCAACGCATGGCGTCCACCCTGCGGCGAAAGCGGCTCCGAATACAAACGACGTGAGCCATCGCTGGGAAGGATTCGCGTGCACGCGCAACGCATGCGTTTGTGCAAACCAAGGGATGCGTATGACGTCCATCAACACGAAACCGAACAGCATAATCACACCCCCGCCAATGCGCGACATCCATATACGTGCATCATAGGCAACGGTTGCGAGGATGGTATTAAGCAAAACACCCAACACCGCGAACACTAATGAAAAGCCGATAACGAACCACGCAGCATTCACGAGCATGTCGCGCCGGCGATGCGACGCATCAGCTACTGTCGTTCCCGCAAGATACGCTAGAAACCCGGGGACAATAGGCACAATGCAAGGAGAGAGAAAGGAAACGAGCCCTCCAACAAACGCTGCAATAATAGGGAATTCAAGCATGGAGCGTTATTGCGATGCTTTGGTGATTTCTTGCACGTATCGAGCGACGTCCCACGATTCTCCAGACTTGAGGACGGCTGATCCATTGTTTACAAACACTTTGGTGTGCTGATAGGCAATACCAAATTCACGCGCAAGGCCCTTCTCTACGTCGTCTGTATCTGAATCATTATAATTCACACGGAATCCAACAACGCGATCCGTTTTGAGCTGGTTGAATGCCTGCTCGATATTCGGCATTTCTGCTTTACAGATAGGACACCAGTTCGCATAGAAAAAGAGTACGATTATCCTTCCCGATTCTTGTGCAGCCGTGTAATCAGCCACGGAAAAATCCAGAAGCGGCGCACTAGACCCAGCCAGTTTCTTTCCAGTGAAGGCCACGGGTTGCACTGAAAGTGCACTTTTTTGCATAGCAATGCGTGACGAGTCGCTATCCGTAGGCGCCTGCGCAAGTGCTGATGTCTCTGGGCGCATTGAAGAAGGCGTCGGGATAACGGGTTCGTCGCGTGCCGTCTCGTCATACATCCCATAGCGGACATACAGCGCGCTTCCTGCGATCACAAGCCCCGCGAGAAGTGCAATAATTCCTACGGGAGAAATTCCTCGTTCTGTGTGAGTGATAACCATAGTGAGGACCAGTATATCATACACATATCCACGCTCCAGATACGTGCGGTGCATGGTATACTTTACATACATCATTCATCCCCGTGGCATTCTTTCGCTCTATTCGATCACTCTGGAAAGCACTTGGACCTGGTTTAGTGACCGGAGCTTCAGATAACGATCCTTCCGGCATCGCATCATACTCTATCGCTGGAGCAAAAACGGGCTTTGCGCTTCTGTGGGCACTCCCTTTTGCAATCCCCTTCATGGTCGCTATCCAAGAAATGAGCGCGCGCATCGGCGCGCTTTCTGCATGTGGGCTCACCGGCAACATTAAGCGCCATTACCCAACATGGCTCCTTGCTATTGTGTCAGGGGGCATCATTGGTGCGAATGTGCTCAATATCGGAGCAGACATCGCTGGCATGACGAGCGCCGCTCAATTACTCTTCCCAACCCTCCCCACGATGCTCACTGCCACGCTCTTCACCATACTCATTGTGGGAATGATTATCTGGCTACGCTATGCAACGATCGTCGCTGTTTTTAAATGGCTCGCACTTTCATTGTTAGCCTACGTCGCCGCGTTCGCTATTGTGCGTGGGGATGCGTATGACATGTTGATACATACACTTCTGCCCGCGCTTGCATGGGATCGTGAGACGGTGCTTATGTTTTTTGCCATTCTGGGTACTACCATTTCGCCGTACCTCTACTTCTGGCAATCCAGTGAAGAGGCAGAGGAAGTGCGAGAAAGAAATACGCGCATTCGTGTATGTAAATTCCGACCGCTTTCCGACAACCGCCTAAACGTTATTGAGCTCGACACCGCCATCGGTATGTCGTTCTCAAATATTGTTGCTTATTTTATTGTAGCGCTCACGGGAGCAACGCTTTTCAGCGCTGGGGCGCGTGATGTAGAAACAATCGCTCACATTGCAGAAGCACTTCGTCCGCTTGCTGGAGAATATGCATACACTCTTTTTGCGCTTGGGCTTATTAGTTCTGGATTTCTAGCCATTCCCGTTCTTGCAGGCTCTGCTGCGTACGTGCTTGCAGAGATCTTTGATTGGGAGCGCAGTCTCGATAAGCCATTTTCTCGTGCGCGCGCTTTTTATATCGTTCTTGCGCTCTCTGCATTCATTGGGCTTATCGTTCCGCTCGGTGGCATCTCTCCTGTGCAAGCGCTCTTTTATACTGCGATCCTCCACGCTATCGTTTCACCGCCACTCATCCTTCTTATCACTCACATGGCAAGCAATAAAGCGATCGTTGGTGATCATATTAGCAGCCCCACCATACGCGGGCTTGCACTGGGCGCTTGTTGGGTCATGGCAATCACCGGCATTTTGCTTATAATACCTGGTATATGGTAAACGCATACAACACACGAACGAAACAAGTTGAACCCCTCGCTGCTGATGGCGACACAATTCGCATGTTTGTGTGCGGACCAACGGTCTACGATTACATTCATATTGGAAATGCGCGCACCTTTGTAGTGTTCGATGTTGTTGCACGTGCGCTTCGTGCGCAGGGCGTGCAGGTAACCTACATTCAGAACATCACCGATATTGATAATAAGATCATTCAACGTGCACACACGGAGAAAAAAGCAGCAGAAGATGTCGCACGCTATTTCACGCAAGCTTTTTACACAGATACACGCGCTCTCGGCATCACGAGCCCTAGTGCGTATGTGCGGGCGACAGATGTTATCACTGCAATTATTCAACAAATTCAAACACTCATCAGCAAGCGTTATGCCTATGCCGTACCAGCTCGCAAAGCAGAAGGACACGCCGCTCTTGATCCAGTAGGGCTTTCAGATGTGTATTTCGATGTGCGCGCTTATGAAGCCGATTTTCCGCATGCCTATGGCGCCCTTTCGGGACATACAGATCCAAAGCAGCTTGTAGAGGGTTCTCGCATCGCTCTTGAAGAAAACAAGCGGAGCGCACGTGATTTTGTGCTCTGGAAAGCGAAAAACTACGCCTACGAGCCTTCGTGGGAGTCTCCCTGGGGTCATGGCCGCCCTGGGTGGCACATTGAAGATACGGCCATTAGCGAAACATACTTCGGCTCGCAGTATGATCTCCATGGAGGTGCTCAGGATCTCATATTCCCCCACCACGAAGCAGAGATAGCACAACAACAAGCGGCATCAGGAAAGACACCGTTTGTGCGCCATTGGATGCATGCAGGCTTCTTGCATATGGGTGAAGAAAAGATGTCGAAGTCCCTCGGCAATATTGTTTCTCTTCGAGAGCTATTAGAAAAGTATTCTCCGCAGGCCATTCGCCTCTTCCTATTGGGTGCACACTATCGCTCGCCGCTCACGTTTTCATATGAAGCCCTCGATGCAAGTGAAACAGCAGTGAATCGTATCCGAGAATGCCTTGATCGCCTTGTTGCGCAAGAAGAAAACACCCCGCAAGCGCACACGCATGACGGAGTTATCGCACATGAGCTTGCCACGCAACACGAGGCGGCACTTGTAGCATTAAACAATGACTTTGATACGCCCGCTGTTATCGCGGCGCTCTTTGAAAGCATCCGCACTATCAATACCGCACTTGATAAGCACGCTATTGATATGCACTCGGCGCAGAAAGTATTCCAACTGTTTGATTTCTTCGATGCCGTCCTTGGCGTGATCCCACGCCCCAGCGCACCTATCCCAGAAGACATTCGTGAACTGGCTGAACAGCGACAAGAAGCAAAGCAGGCAAAAACATTCGCGCTCGCAGATGAACTCCGAGATCTCATTATCCAAAAGGGCTACGCTATCGACGACACCTCAACGGGATACCGTTTAAAGCGCAAATAAAAAGGAGGTGGCAATGTTACGCCACCTCCTTCGCCAGAGAGTGCCCCTAGCGATCAGGCGATCACGGAGACCTTCGCGAGCGGCACACTCCGCTCGATCCCGCTCTCGCCACAGAACGTCACGAACTCTTCTCCTTCCCTGCGGAAGAGACCGGCCACCGCGTACTTGGCGCCCTGATACAGAATGGCGCGCGGCTGGGTCGCGGTGAACTGCCGGAGCTTGGGCATGCGTTCCCTCCTTAGTAAAGGCATGCGTCGTGAAGGTATTATTATACGCCTTTTTCCTAGAAGGTCAAAGGGTTGGCGCAGACATCCACACACTCTCCACAGAAAGAGTTGCCAGCGCAGAGAGAAGATGAATAATGAGCTCCATGGCAGGCACTGCACCACAAGTCCCCACACAGACGCCCCCGCACAGCACTGATGCGGAAAAAACGCTTTTAGGAGCTTTACTCATTGATCGTGAGGCAATCAACCGCGTTGTTGATTTCCTTCGTCCTGAAGATTTCTATCACCGTAACCACCAGCACGTTTACGAGGCCGTCATTTCTCTCTTTGAGAAGCGTGATGCTATTGATGTATTAAGCGTCTCCAACGTGCTTGCGGAACGTGGAGTGCTTACTGATGTCGGCGGCGTAGGGTTTCTTACCTCTCTAGCAAGCGCGGTTCCCTCTGCGGCACACGCCTCAACCTACGGTCGTATTCTTCAAAAGAAACGTACGCTGCGCAACCTCATTGACGTTGCACATGAGATCATTGGCCTTGGATATCGCGAAGATGAAGATACAGAAACACTCCTCGACGAAGCTGAGCGTAAATTGTTCGCTATCGGAGAGAAATCTCGCCCGCAGAATTTCACAGCTCTCGCGAGTAGTTTAGATGCCGCAATGGAGCGCATCAGCACGCAAGATACCGGCGAATTACGCGGCCTCCCCACGCGTCATACGAAACTTGATGAAATGCTCGGCGGGTTCCAGCGCTCTGATTTGGTTATTATTGCCGCGCGCCCCTCGGTGGGTAAAACTGCGTTCTCTATTGATATCGCGGGACGTCTTGCTGCAAATGGAACTCCGATTGCCATCTTCAGCTTGGAAATGTCTACGGATCAGGTTGTTGATCGTTTCATCGCATCAAAATCAGGAGTGTCACTTTGGAAGCTCCGCACCGGTCGCCTCTCACATGATGGCGTTGATAATGACTTCCTTCGTATCACCACTGCTATTAGTGAGCTCAAAAACACACCAGTGTTCATTGATGACAGCGCGAGCATGAACGTGCTCCAAATGCGTGCGGTGGCCCGTCGCCTCCATGCAGAACACGGCCTTGGCGCAGTAGTAGTCGACTATCTCCAGCTCATGGCAGGCCGCAAAGATTATGACAGCGCCGTACAGCAAGTAACTGAGATCTCACGCGGGCTCAAGGGGCTCGCCAAAGAGCTCAACATTCCTGTCATTGCCCTCTCTCAGCTCTCACGCGCCATTGAAAGCCGCGATGGTCACCGCCCGAAACTGTCCGACTTGCGCGATTCGGGTTCTATTGAACAAGATGCGGATGTTGTCATGTTTATTCACCGCGACGACAAAGTGAACTTCTCGAAGGCCCAACAAGAGAACAAGCTCAACATGGCACAGCTCATCATTGCAAAACATCGTAACGGCCCCACAGGCGACATTGATTTCTATATTGACCCAGATAGTTTACAATTCTACGAAGTAGACCGTCAGCACAACTTTGACGGCCCCGCAACGTTCTAACTTCCCATGAACGAACACATCATTGCGCTTTCGCGCATGCTTCAGAAACTCCCAGGCGTAGGCCCCCGCCAAGCACTACGCTTTGTCTTAGCCCTTATGAATCACGATGAGCGAGATCTCGTGATGTTGGGCGACGCCATCGCACGACTCAGAACGGCGGTACAAACGTGTACCACGTGCTTTAACATTTCTGATGGTGATACCTGCAGAGTGTGTGGAGATGCGAAGCGAGATCCATACACTATTCTCGTATTAGAAAAAGTGACCGATTTAGAATCCGTTGAGCGCACCGGGCTTTATCGTGGCCGCTATCATGTACTTGGCGGTTCTATCCACCCCGCAGACGGCGTTACCGCCGACAATCTCCGCATTCACGAACTCGTAGAGCGTGTAAGTAACCTTGCACACCCCGATCGCCCCGTAGAAGTCATTTTAGCCACCAATGCGCACGCGCCAGGCGAAACCACCGCCCTCTATATTGAAAGCCTTCTGCGCCCCCTTGAATATGTCCGAATCACCAAACTCGCGCGCGGTCTTTCATCGGGAACGCATGTAGAGTATGCGGACGAAATGACGCTCAAAAACGCCCTCGATTTTAGAAAATAAAAGAGGCCAAGGACGAATCCTTGGCCCGCGACCCTGCACGCTAGGTGCAGAGTGGCATTCTGGGTGGTTGAGGCGGCCGCGCGATACGCAGCGGCACGATCACCAGAGTCGTCACCTCTTCGGTGAGCGGCTCCGACACGCGGTTGCACTTGGGGCACGCGTCAGAAAGTCGCTGAGCGGCATCCTGAGCCTCCTCCAGCGTCTTACCGCAGTGGCGGCAGCTCATCACACGGATCGGAACACGATCCGAGCCCCCGATCAACGAGACGTCCCCGCCACAGCTGGGACACTGTACTGTCGCCATAAGCCTCCTCTTCCCCTCCGTTGCTTTGGGGAAGGTCTATTATGCCACAACCACAGAAAAACACAACATCTCCGTTATGCGGAGATGTTGGTGATCTTTACCTTCGTAAACAATTGACGGTGGCCCTTCTTTTTGCGGTAGCGGGTTTTTGCTTTAAAGCGGAAGACCATCTTCTTCTCGCCCTTGCCCTGCTCTAATACTTGGGCAGTTACCTTCGCCTTTTCTACGGTTGGCTGGCCAACGGCAATGTCTTTATCATCGGCGGTAAGAAGCACTTCTGAGAAAGTAACTTCTGATCCCTCGGCGGCATCAAGCTTTTCAATATCAAGAATGTCGCCCACAGCGACTTTATATTGTTTGCCACCAGTCTGAATAACAGCAAATGTCATAAGGCTCTTATCATAGCAGAAACACCTAAAAGGTCAAGAAATAGGCTGGGGGACGCGTTCTCGGATACCCTTCAAATCCAACAGGTTCTTAGTACATAAAAACTCCCCAGTGGGAGTCTTTATGTACTAGTAGCCCCGACGGGATTTGAACCCGTGTTACTAGAATGAGAATCTAGTGTCCTAGACCGGGCTAGACGACAGGGCCAGAATAATTCTTTTCACTAAGAGCTGCTATTCGCTGGGAATAATTTGTCTTTAGTAGCCGCTCTCTTTTACGAGCTTCTATGCGCGTAGGATATTTTTCAACGTGAATGATATGCCATGGCTTAAAAGCTCTTGTCGAACGAACGCGTCCTGCGTTATGAGCGACAAGCCGCTTCTCCACATCGGCGCTCATGCCAATGTAGTGCTTCTTCGACGCATTCTCGAGAATATATACGAAATACATTCTGTTTTAGACCGGGCTACCTGCCTGCCGGCAGGCAGGGACGACAGGCCTGTCCGCCAAAGGCGGAGCCAATATGCTAAAACGTCATCTAGTATGCCACAGGGCGGGCCTATGAGGCAAGCCAGTGGCCGTACTGGCGCACAAGTAGTTCTTTCGCAAGTTGAGGCTCTGCCATAATCTCTTCTACCACTTTCTCCATGCGCATCCCTTGCGAACCCTTCACCAACACCACATCCCCTTCGACGAGAAGATCCTGAACCATGAGCCGCGCCTCGTCAGCAGTGTGTGCGTACTGTACCGAACCAGCAGGCATGTGCTTTTCGGCAACGCGGCCAATGAGTGCCGCTCGCTCGCCAACACACACTAAGCGCTGCGCAATGGCGTGCACGCTATTACCGATAGCTTCATGCGCCTCAATAGTAAACCCTCCCAGTTCAAGCATATCGCCAAGTACTGCAACCTTCCGTTGCGCTGGCACATCGCGCAATGTCTCAAGCGCCATGCGCATTGCCGCTGGAGCAGCGTTATAGGTGTCATCAATGAGCGTTGTGTTCTTAACGCCTGAGATGATACGCAAGCGGCCTGCTGGAGAAAGATACCCCGTAAACGTTTCACTCAAGGTGAGTGTATTCACATGTAAAATCTGGCCGACCGCTGCTGCGGCAGCTACTGCATAGCACGTGGTACGCCCCAGCACTCCCGGGATACGCACTGGCACAAAGCCGCCATCGTAGTGCAGTTTACACACCATACCTTTCACAACGCCTTCCTCAATCCAGGGCGCCTCGTGAGAGAACGAAGCTGAGGCCGTCTGCTGGGAACCAAACGTGCGCACGCGAGCCTTTGTAGCAACGCGCATATCCAGCACGCGCTCATCATCTGCGTTTAAAAGCGCGTAGTCTGACGGAAGGAGCGTGTGTACTAACGCACTTTTCTCGCGCGCGACCGCATCAGGAGAACGGAAGAATTCCACATGCACTGGGATGTCTCCAATCGCCGTCACTACTGCTATGTGCGGCTTAAAGAGCTTCACCAAACGTGAAATATCTTTTGGGCGATCCGCACTGTATTCCAAAACAAGTGCTCGCGGATACGCGGCGTTGCGAATAATGCAGTCACGCAATGCGCTTCCGATGACGCGTCCCCAGAATCCGAGTGACGGGCCATGGTGGTAGTACTCGTCTCCCCAATCACCCAAAATAGAGAGTGGCAGCCCGATGTCATTATTCAAATTACCCGGGCTTGCGCGTACCGTCATGCGCGTGCGCACCACCGTAGCGATCGCCTCTTTTGTAGACGTTTTTCCCACATTGCCCGTCACGCCAATAATGAGGGGCTTATAGCGCCAGATAAGCACTCGTGCGAGCGCCTTGAGAATCATTTCAAGAGTAAGTCGTTTATAAGACATGGTTAACGTCGTGATGGAGGTACGGTACCATAGGTAAGCAAAAATTGCATAATGCTCTTAAAGGTGGGCACTAAACTGTTTGATGCGAACGTTACCCCCTGCGGTCTATCTAATTTCAAAAGCACGGTGTAGCGCGCATCGTAGGAAGGGGCAAAACCAACAAATGTGTGGATGAAAATATTTTCGAGATACTTTCCGTCAGGCCCTGCAATCTGTGCTGTGCCCGTCTTTCCAGCGATGTCATAGCCCGCAATACGTCCGCCCGCGTCATAACCATTATCAATAACGCTCGTCAGCATCGTTTGGAGACGACTCGCCGTGCGCTCAGAGAAAGGAATGGTCACCACCTCAGGTGCCACCATCTCTTCACGAGTGCCCGTGATGATGCGATCTATGATCAATGGCTTCATCAGCTTACCCCCATTTGCTATAGCGCTAAACGCGTTCACCAGCTGAATAGGCGTCACCGCAATGCCTTGGCCGAAAGATGCTGTCATCGTGTTGATCTCGCGACCTGAATATAGGTTGGAGATATCGCCGCTCACTTCGCCTGGAAGATCAATGCCGGTTGGCTGTCCAAACCCAAGATTCACCATGTATTCACGAAATTTCTCTGTCCCAATAAGCTTTGCAGCAAACACCGTTCCCGTATTCAACGAGAGCTCAAGTATTTGCGTCATTGTGTGCGTTCCGGGTGGCCGGTGCGTTGAATTTTTAATAACGCGATCCGCCACCTCAACAGAACCTGAGTCGTAGTAAGTTGTTTGTGGTGTCAGCGCATTTGAATCAAGCCCCGCAGCCATCGTAAATGGTTTAAAAGTAGAACCTGGTTCAAAAATACTCTGCACTGAGCTATTCAGAAATGTTTCTGGCTTACTTGTACGATAGTCATTCGGATTAAATGTGGGGCGATCAGCCATCGCCAGAATGCGACCCGTGCGAGGATCTTGCACAATGGCCGAGCCCCCAGCTGCCTTCCACTTGCTAATGACGGCATCGAGTGCATTTTCTACGTACGCTTGAATAGTGTGATCAAGAGTGAGCACCACATCGCGCGGCTGGTCCGACTGCTCTGCTCGCGCATTTTCACCACCAACGAGCGAGCGCAAAATGCGAATAGGATTTGTGGCGGCGAAGAAACTCTTGCGCGACAGTGAGCCCGAGAGAGCGTCCTCAAAACGTGATTCTATGCCGTATTGCCCCGCTCGCCCATAGTCATTATAGCCAACAAACCCCAAGACATCGGCAGCGAGTGTTCCACTCGGGTACTCGCGGTCAAGTGCATACGCAACGCCAATGCCAGGAAGTTCCAGATCCGTTACCGTGCGTGCCCGCTCTTCAGTGAGACGATACGGCAGCGTACGTTCTTTCCCTTCACGCGCGAGAAGGGTGATAAGAGAATCTTTTGACGCACCCGTAACGCTTGCGAGCGCGTCTGCGATGCCTTCTCGCAACTCTGGCTCCGTACTACTAGTGCGTACTACTACAAAAGGAAAACGGCGGTTCACCGCCGCGATAGGCTTAATACCTCCCGCATCTTGAAAGAAGATACTTCCTCGAGCAACGAGTGTCGTCGCTCGCTCAGATTGCGCTTTTGCCTGTTGCGCATACGTCTCATGCTGTACACCCGCCAGCACAATAAGGCGATACCCCGCAAGCGCAAAGGCGGCAATGAATGCCGCCGTCAAGAGAGAAACCCGAGTGTGTTCGTGTAAAACGCGCTTCATAATGCAAAATGTCGCTTAACGTCGTGCGACGTTATTTGATTCAAACAAATGCACTGGCATTTGTGAAGCAACAAGCGCGTGACGCTGTGCAAACGATGACAACTGCTCTGGTTCTTCAGATGCAAAAGATTCAGCGAGCAGTGCGCCACGCTGCGCGGCGAGTGCTACCGTTTCACGCTGCAAGTCGCCTACACGAAGTGTATGCGTCGCAACACGATTCGATTGCACAATATACAGCGCCGCACACAACACCGTTACCGTTATAAACACGATGTTGCAGCGAACAATGATGCGAGAAAGTGGTGAAAAAGGATTCGAACGACGCACGGGAACCGGAAAAGGCATTCCTACCCTTCCTGGCTACGAACACATCTACTACTCTGCTTTCTGAAATAACTTTAACTTTGCACTTCGCGCTCGAGGGTTTCGCTTTACTTCTTCCCATACGGGTCGAAGGGTCGCTCGCGTCACCCACGAACCTCTTCCTCCTGCAACCGCTGCCTTGAATGCTTCTCGAACAATGCGATCCTCCATGCCTTGGAAGGAGATAACCGCCAATCGTCCACCGGGATTCAAAACATCGATTGCAGCTCGAATGCCGTTCGCAACCGATGATAGTTCATCATTGATTGCAACTCGAAGTGCTTGGAACGTCTTTGTGGCACAGTGCAACTTGCGATGCCGGTACCACGCGGGAACTGCGCTTTCAATGACCCGCACCAGGTCAAACGTCGTCCGGATGGGCGTCGCCGACCTGGCACGAACCACTGCGTATGCGATTGCGTCTGCAAACTGTTCCTGGCCATACGTCGCCAGTATGCGCTCTAGCTCATCAACGGGAGCGGTATTGAGTATCCCCGCAGCCGTCGTAGGATTTGTCTCGGGCTGAAAGCGCATATCAAGCGGCTCATCACGCATAAACGAGAATCCTCTGCCACTGACTTCGTAGTGCCACGAAGAGAGGCCAAGATCCATCAAGATCGCATCGGGTGGAAATGCATTGTCGGCAACGATCTGCGCGAGATTCGCGTAGCTGTCGTTCACCACAATGATCTGCCGTGCAACCTCTGGGCGGCGTTCCGGTAACTGTGCAACCTGCACCGGATCAAGCTCAATGCCCAAAATGCGGATACCTGGGTAGTGCTCCAACACCGCTGCGGTGTGGCCTGCGCCATCAAGTGTCGCATCAATGAATCGCTTTTCAGGATTCAGATTGAGATGCGTGATAACTTCTTCTAAAAGAACTGGCGTATGTACGTGCTCCGTCATACGTTAAATGCCTCCCAATTCACCAAGCTTTTCTGCAATGCGGTCAGAATTCTTCTCAAGCTCTCGCTTGGTACGTTCCCACGCATCAGCGTCCCAGATCTCCAATCGCTTGTAGAGCCCCGCCACCACAACTGACCGAGTCAGTCCGGCGTAACTCTTGAGGTGATCAGGAAGGAGTACGCGACCAAGGGAATCAAATTCCACTTCAGTGGCCCCCGAGAGCATCAATCGTGCGAACGATCGACTATCCCCTTGTGTCACTGGCAGATTTGCAATGCGCTCTGCGAGCACTTCCCATTGCTGGAGAGGAAAGACAAACAAGCAGGCGTCTACTCCTCGCGTCACAACGGCGCGCTCACCAAGCTCACGGCGAAATTTTGAAGGAATCGCAAGACGTTTCTTGGCATCAATCGTGTGTTGGTATTCGCCAATAAGCATGTTTTGCGATGTAACACTTCTTCCCACTTACAACCACTACCTAGTCATTATACCCCACCGAGCAGGCACGCAACAGCGGAAATGTGCATAAGTAAAAACACCCCGCGACCATTCGCCTTTTCAGCGACGATCGCGGGGTGTGCGTAAGCCCTACCAGCCGGGCTGGGGGGCTTGCGCGAGCATTTCGCCCGCGCGGTACATCAGAAAGAGCAACCACCCCAACAACAGACTGGAACCCGCCAACATCAGCAGAATCCCCGTCAGTGAGATGGACTTTCCAGGTGGCATAGTGCCCTCCTTACAGAGAGGAAAGGGACGGCTTCACCTTCTCCGGCACGTAGTGGAGCGCGATATCCGGTGGGACGTCGAGGTACATGCAGTCACGCGCGTCCATGGCAATGCGCGCCGCCATGAGCCTCAACTCAGTGCGGTGCGCGGGATTCGAAAAGAGATCGATGCTCGAGAGACTACCGTAGAGCTGATCCCACTCCTCACGATCCTTGCGCAATACCGCCACCGCAGCCCGCTGTTCCCTCGTGAGCAGCTCTGTTGCCGCTTGGATGTAGCCTTCGCGCGTACACGTACGGCGCAGCCACTTTCCGAGCCTCTGCAACGCTTTCATCATCGAACCCCCTGAAGAAATCGCTCCAGCAGATTGTGTTTCACTACAATCCGCAGGAGCATGCTAAAAATTACAAGCAGGAACACGAACCTCACGTGGCGCGCGTCCCGGCGACCCCGCTCACTCATCAAGCCTCCCGAGATGAGTATTATCTGATATAAATATGATTCTGTCAAACAACAATGCGCCACCGCCAGAAGTGGCCGTGACGCATTGAAACCAGTGGGCGCACCTGGACTCGAACCAGGGACCTTTGCAATGTGAATGCAACGCTCTAACCAGCTGAGCTATGCGCCCTAAATACCAAGCTTGTTAATCAACTTCTCGTGTGGCCCCTCGAGAAGCACGCGCACGAAACGATCGAACATGCCGAAGCGATACATGAACTCTTCCCTATCCATAATACCAAACTTTATTTCCTTGCCTACTTCTGACTCAAGGGCTTTTAAAAATGCAGAAAGTTTTTGTTTACTATAATCATCGGCTACTAAAAACAAGTCAGTCGGCGCATTCGTATCAATGAGCGCGCTCTGATCGGGTGTATTTAAAAAGACGCCAGAGATCACCGCGAGCTTCACGCGTCCCAATGACGCAATGCGACGCATCAGTTCGCCACGCTCTGCGGGAGATGGCTTTAAAATGAGTGCGTGCAATTCATTAAAGAACGCAAACTCTTTATTCACAGCATAGGTTGGCCCAGGCGTTATCACGCGCGGACGAACAACGCGCTTCACAACGCGTCGCGCTTTTTTCTTTTTCTTCACAGTGCGAGTTCGTTTCTTTGGGGACATACTTATGAACCGTTGCTTATGCGTCGCACTAAGTGCATACTTTCAAGTGTAGAAAGTTCCTTTTTTACCACTTCTTCTGACTCTTGCGTGCGCTGTACCACGTCGCGGAACGTAAAATGCTCCGGATGTGTTCGGAAAATAAATTTTAAGATTTTCACGCGGGCGCGCGAACCAAACAGGTTATCCAGAACACTCTTTGACATATGGTCAGACGTTTCAGTAGAATGCAGGTAGTACGTTCTGCGCACTGAAATTATCCCGCGCAGTCTAGCGTAGAGGACTCGAAAAGTAAACCCCATGGAAAAAATCACTTTAAAGCCTATTGCTCACGAAATCTCTATCTCTGGAGCAAACCCTGAAGGCCCCGCAGATGCATTCTCCTACAGCCCCGACGAACACGACAGTACGCGCATGCTTGGCAACCTCTATGTAGTTGGCAACATCAGCCACCCTACCGATGATCTCGCCTATGCATTGAACCTCATCGCCGCGCTCGCAAAGCGCGAATATTACGCACGTCCCGGCATTGCTATTAAAGATGCCTTTTCAAACACGCTACGCAAGGTGAACGAAGTCGTCTCCGAACTTTTTGAAAACAACGGCGCGAAGATCAACATGGGGATCTTTACCATCGCCGATGGTTCGCTCCTCATTTCCAAACTCGGAAAGTTTAAACTGTTCCTCGCGCGCACGGGCGGTATTGTTGATGTGCTCAACAATGTAGAACACTTTGAAAAAGATGCGGATGCCACTGGCAGTCAATTCTCAAATATCATTTCCGGCAAAGTGCAGGAACACGATCGCCTCCTCGCGCTCTTCCCGAATCGCTCGCTCACCACGCGCGAACGCTTCGTAAAGAGTGATTTCGACAAACTCGACAAAGACACTTTTATCGCAAAGCTCGCAGCGATCCGCGAACAGAAAGACACGTTCTCCTGCGCGGCGCTCTATATCACCGTACAAAAAATCCGCGAAATTACAGCTCCAGCGCCCTCATTTGTGCCAGAACCCCAGCAACAACAGGTTCGCTTTGCGCACGCGCCGCAACAGGAAACGCCTCCTATTTTACAGCCAACCTCGCTCGGAAGCGAAGAGACCATCCCTCGCATTATCCCCTCTGAATTCTCGTTGGGACGCAAAAAGAACCCAGCAGTAGCCTTTTTCCGCCGTCTTGGGCTCACGGAGCTCAACCCTCGCTCCCGCGCCATTGCGCTTGCAGTCATGGTCACCACACTTATCGGTGGCACGCTTTTCGTACGTTCACTCGTTACGCCATCTGAAGAGGAAGCAGCCCTCGCAACAACCATCTCTGAAGTGCGTGATCAAATGAAGATCGCGAAGACAAAAATCAGTCAGAATGCCATCCCCGAAGCACGCACACTATTGAGCGCTTCGCTTGCATCGCTGAATCCATTTATCTCTGGCGACAGCCCAGCCACTGCCGCACAAGAAATCCGCGCCGAGCTATTTGCAGAACTCGATGCCCTTGATCAGGCAAAGCTTGCCGAACCACAACTCGCATTTGATAACAGTAAAGAAGAATCAAAGATCAGCCACATCGCCGCACAGAATGGCCTCTACGTATATCGCTCAAGTGAAACGGTGGGCACCCTAAGCGCTATTAGTACGGGAACAATCGCAGATTCCGTTACCGTTCCCGCACAAGCAACCGCCCTCACGGGGAGTGATTCGCTCCACACTGTCATCGCTGGCACCACTGGCGCAGCAGTGAAGGGTCAGAGCGTTACTCCACTCACGCTTTCCACTGCCCTCGCCCACCTTGAACAATTCGGAGATAACCTCTATGGCGTAGCAAACGGCACCATTATGCGTGTATCTGGCGCCTCGCAAGGCAAGGGCACTGCCAGCACGTGGCTCAAGAGTGGCGCCACACTTCCTGCCGATGTGGTAGATATCGCCATTGACGGCAACATCTACGCTGTTACCACCACAGGCACTCTCCTTACCTACTACAAAGGTGAGCGCACTGCGGAAGTAAGCACGGGTCTTCCCGTCTCGCCCGCATCACAGCTCTTTACGGGCGTAGACCTTCCGTATGTCTATATTCTTGATACTGAGCTCAACCGCCTCTACCTCATTGATAAAAAAGGCGGCTCGCTCTTTAAGACCATCACCTTCCCCGCAGATCACGAAGTTGTCACTGCGACGGTGCATCCGAATGGCTCACTCTTCTATCTCACCGAAGATCAAAAAGTCTGGCAGGTACAGTAAAGAAAAACAGTATGCGAACATACATAAAGCCCCTTGCGGGGCTTTATGGTTACTACCGATGTAGTTGCTTACTTGAGGTCAACCGTTGCGCCTGCGTCCATCAACTTCTTCTTCATGTCTTCTGCGTCTGCTTTCTTCACTTCTTCTTTGACGGTTGCAGGAACGTTGTCGGTCATGTCCTTCACTTCCTTGAGGCCGAGGCCGGTTAATTCGCGGAGAACCTTAATGACCTGGATCTTCTGCTCGCCAGCGTTGGTGAGTACAACGGTGAAGGAATCCTTCTCTTCCGCTGCTGCGCCACCTGCTGCTGGTGCTGCCATGGCAAATGCCGCGGCGGAGACACCGAACTTTTCTTCGAGCCCCTTCACGAGCTCATTGAGCTCGCTGACGCTCATCTTTTCAATGTGTTCAATAAATGTTGCTTTGTCCATACGTGGTTATTCAGCAGCAGGCGTTTCGCTTACTGCAGGTGCTTCTGCCGGTGTTTCTGCGGGAGCTTCCGCTGACACATCCGGAGCAGGAGCGGCTTCTTCAACAACTGGCGCTACCGGTTCCGCTACAGGCGCAGGTGCTGCTGCAGGTTGCTTGTCGGCAATCTGTTGCAAGACCATCGCAAGCGAACGGATCGGATACTGGAGCATGCCCAAGAGACGCACTACCAACTCTTCGCGTGATGGCATGGTTGCCATTTCTGCGAGTAGCTCTGGGGTGATGTAGCCATCGCCCCATGCGCTGTAGAGCTTGAGTGCTTCGTGCTCTTTGGCAAACTTGTAGACTTCGCGAGCGGCGGCGTATTGGTCGCCTTCTGCAAGTGCGATTCCAACGGAACCATTCATGCTAAAGACATCAACGCCATCGTAGTTTAGGTCGCGGGATGCGATATCAACCAAGCTCTTCTTCGCAATCAGGAACTCTGCCCCGATCTTACGAAGCGCTCGCTTGAGCTGCTGCATCTCGGCAACCGACAACCCCTTTTCTCCATCACGTGCAAACGTGGTGAAGATACGAATGGTTGCTTTCGGGAGCTTCTCTTTTAACAGAGAGAGCTCACTTGCCTTCTGTGTTCGTGTTTTCATAGTACAAACGACTCTATAATGCTACGCGCTTCGACCAATAAAAAAGCCTGCGCGCAGCCGCAGACTCTCAGGGAGAGTATTTCCTCGGCGGGTCTTATGGACGCCCGCTGTCTACGGCTTACCCATTAGTATACAAAAAACCTGTGAAAATGCAAGGAACTACCGCCCCTTCTCATGTTGTTTAAGTATTCTCCCTACCACGCGTCGAGCATCCTGCGAATGCTCGCGCTCCTACTCGCCCTCACCTTATGTTATAGAGCAATCTTTACTGTTCGGGCTGCGAGAGGGTAGAACCGAATACATAAACAACATATCCGCAATATGAGCAAAACCCTAAACGATACGCGAAGCATTTCGGAGCACGACGGTGCGAGAACTAGATGCGCCGCTAGTAAGCGGCGACAGCGTGCTGAGTCTTCGATTAGGGTTTTGCAGAATATCTCACACTAAATAGCGTATGCCTTTAAATCCCCAAATACTTCGCCCGATTGCGCACATGCTCTGCGTAGGTTTCAGCAAAAATAACGTGGCTTCCACTGCGCGGCGACAGATAATACAAATATTTTGAAGCCTTTGGGTGCTCTGCAGCCTTGATCGCCAGCGCGCCCGGGTTCGCAATCGGCCCCTCGGGCAAGCCCATGCGTGTATATGTGTTAAAAGGCGAATCTATGACCACTTCCCTGCCAACGGGTACATCGGTCACATCACAGATGTCGCGCATGCCCTGGGCCTTCCAGGAGCGCATGCAGGCCCCGTAGATGACGGTAGCGTCGAGCTGGAGGGGCATATTGCGCTTAATACGGTTTTGGATCACTCCAGCGATCAATTCAAGCTCTTCTTGCGTCTTTCCTTCTTTCTCAAGCATAGAGGCAATAATGAGAGTATCTTGCCGCGGGAACCCTGCCTTAGCGCGGAAATTCTCCTGCATCACGCGCCCCATCTCCGCAACGGTAGTGCCGGGCAAGAAGCGATAAGTATCTGGAAAGAAGGTACCTTCATCTTGATACCACTCTTTTGCAAATGCACCGCGAGCGATAAACCCTACCGCCGCGAGCTGACGATCAATTTCCCACACGTTCATGCCTTCATAGATAAGAACACCAATATCTTCTGGCTCCGCCTTACCGCCAGCCATCTTCATCGCGATATCCCAAATACTCTCCGTGCGTGGATTAATGATATATCGCCCCGCATGCAGATTCCCCGCTTCACCCAACGCACGCACCAGCAAAGAAAATGCAAGTGACGAACGCACAACGCCCGCACCCTTGAGTGTGCGAGCGATAGCATCAACCCCTTGTCCCTTTGTTACCGCCACCTCGCGAGCCGCACCCCCCACGGGCACCGCAAGAATATACACCAGAGCGAGGATAAGGACTCCGGAGATACTCCATGCAAGTGCGACGCGTTGGGAAATGCGGATGCGAGGAAATTCCATTAGAGAGGCTTTTCTTCAAGCGCTTCGCCCGGCGTTACCGTAGCGAGCCCCTGTTCTAGCTGTGCCAGTTTATCTTGCACCACTTTATTGTCTTTGTTGGCCTCAAGAGACAAGATACGTTTTACCTGCTCAATCGCTTCAGGAAGCTTCTTCTGCTCTTCAAGGATGAGCGCGAGATACCAGCGAGCATTGCTAAAGTCAGGAGACACTAACACTGCGCGCTCAAAGGCAGTGACCGCGTCAGCTTTGCGCTCATCGCGGTAGTAGAGCAAGCCAAGCTCAAAGAGCATGTTCGCGTTGCTCGCATTCGCAGGAATGATGCGCTCAAGCTCTCGAATTGCGTCCTTCACCTTCCCTTGGCGGTCATAGACTGCGCCGAGGTTGTAGATTGCCTGCCCAAAGTTTGGAGACATCTCTACAGCTTTCTTAAAGAATTCTTCAGCCTTAATGAGCGAAGCTTCTGCTTCAGCGTTGAAGCGAGCTGCGTTTGCACCGCCACTCCGTGCAAGTTGGCGCGCCAGGTCTGCCTTTGCAAGATGCATCGTACCCAGCTGGTTATTAAACGTTGGGTCTCCCGGACGTAAGTCGGCCGTCTTCTTATATGCATCTTCTGCGAGTCCATCAGCGTTCTCTAATACCCCTAAGAGCTGTTGGTACGTGGTAGCAAGGGTAAACCAGTTGAGCGAATCGGAAGCATCGGCTTCGGTGGCTCGTCGCGCGGCACCAATAGCATTATTCACTGCTGTTTGGATGCGCGCCTGGCGCTCTGCATCCTGCGAACTTGCTGGAGCATTAATCTCACTACCAATCAGCGCAAGCTGGCGCTGAGCGATCCCTCGTAAGTAGCGGTCCGTATCAGGAGCCCATGCAAGTGCACGAGCCATCGCTTCGCTTGCGGCAGTGTTATCAGTAATACGCGATGCCTTTGCAAATTGCACATCACCGGTATATGCGGATGCGACGAAGTAGCCGCCGGTCAATACGCTAATGAGCACCGTAATAAAGCCAAGCGATGCTGCAAGCGACCACGCTGGACGCTCTTCAATGTGAATGAGCTCTTCGTGATCTGCCGCCGCCGCTAGCGCGACAAGAGCAAACACAAGGAACAGCACGCCCATAAGCGTCCCCTCAAACGAGAATACGAAGAACCCTGCGAGCATTGCTAGCGCCATACTAAACACGGCACCATGCACGGATTCATCACTTTCTACGCGCCGCGCCATGCGCACAAGCGCAAGACCAAGCATCCATACCATAGCGCCAAGCGCCAATATGCCCACAGCTCCCTGTTCTACTACCATGGTCATAGCTTCTGAAGTGCCTGAGAGGAAACGAATATCCCCAAGTGTCGTTTGCGCAAGGCGCTGTGCGCCAAAGCGATCAAACGCGAGGAGGAAGTTTTCTTGACCAAACCCTGAGATAAGATTCTTCCCAAATGTTTTGATCATCACATCCCATGAAAGTCCGAACGATGGCGCAACCTCTACCGGCAGCGCGCTACGTACCGCAGGAACCGAGAAGTTCACAATCATGAGAAACACGCCAAGCACCACGACCGTCATGGGCAAAAGAAAGTGCGCCATGCGGAATGAGCGCGTGCCCATGCGCAAGGAAGCAACACTATCCCAAATGATCAATCCCACCATGCCCGCAATCGTAGCAACCCAGAACACCCACCAGTTTAAGATCACAAGAATTGCCAAACTCACCACGACGCCCAACAGCGCTACGTTGAGCTTTGCAAAGCGCGGCACGGGAAGTTTCAGTTTCGCAAAAAGCGGCAGTGCAAACGCCGCAAGCATACCGAGCGCATTCACGGAGCCAACGGTGTTGAATGCACGAGAACCAAACGCATCAACGCCAAGGATATATATTTCCAACAACTGCAAAAGCCCGATCACCAACGCCAGCAACGTGCCAAGACCTAGTGTTTTTGTCAGTGCACGCCCGCGATCATCAAACACATGCAGCGCAACACACGCAATAGCAGAAAGCGCGATAATACTCGTGAGCGAACCAGCAAAGGTGATCCCGTTTCCGAAGAGACTCTTCTCAGGAGATACGGAGAGCGCCGTTGCCAAAATCCCCGCACCAATAAACGCGGCGAGAATAGTAAGCACTGGCGATACGCGCACGCGCAACGTTCCCGAAACAACAATACCGAGGAACCACGCAATGAGCGCAACGCTTGCCGCAACAACGAGAAACACGAACTTATTCGCCTCCACTATGGAGCTTGTCACTGGCAACACAAACAGCGGAAGCAGGAACGCGAACACAAGCACCGCCCACTTCGCAATAGAACGATAGATCCCCTCTTCTTGTCCACGCTCAGTGCGTGGCCCCGACGCAGTAAGAACTGCATCGGCTGTGCCGTACATATTCATGATAAACACACGATTGTGTGCCTCCGCACGGGTGCATTCGGTCCGTACGCAGACATGCAATACATGTGAGCTACCCCTATAGTATCAGGCTCTTTACTGCGGTATGCAACATTGACGTGGGGATATTTCATCGTCTTATGGCAAAGGGGCTGTTTCAGGGATTGGCGCAGGTGTTGGGTCAACGGTAGGTGCTGGGGTAGGTGTCGTGGTTGGAAGAGGCGCCACATCAGGGGTTGGCGAAGCTACCATGTCTGGCGTAGGCATGGCACTAGGTGCTGGGTCAACGGTAGGTGCTGGGGTAGGGTCAATTGCTGGCGCTGGCGTTGGCGATGCTACGGCATCAGGGGTAGGTGTTGGAGAAGCTACTACTGGCGCTGGGGTCGGGTCAACGGTAGGTGCTGGGGTAGGTGTCGCTGAAACTGTAGGGGCCGGGCTCACCACCGCGCTATCCCCCGCCTCCTCGCCAGCACGGCGGGCAACAACAAGCCAATCAAAGGTTCCGTTGCTATATTGGCCAAATTCCTGAACCGTGAAACCAAACTCGCTCTTTACAGGAACGGTCAGTGAACCAGCAATACCAGGGCCGGCAGTAAGGAACACGCGAATAGGTACATCCTTTGAGATAAGCGCTGTAAACGAGTAGTCAAAGAAGATCTTCGCGCTCCCGCTATTCAAGTTCGACGTACCAGAGAGATAAATCTCGCCACGCGTGGAATCAATACCAAAGGTGGCAAGCTGTTCGCCCTGCTCTTCAAGCACTACCCTTGATTGCTCCGCGCCCTGTGAGGTTGCGTCACTGCGGAAGATCGTAGCGTTTGGATCACTCGTTGTAGAATCGATGGCGATTTCGCGGCCGTTCCAGAATTGCGCCATCATGGAGACATCCACGTTCGGGAATAGATCGCGCGTGGCGAACCACGTCTTCTTCATGCCAGAAGCGATCACGTCGCCCGTGACACGCACGCTCTCAAACATTGCATTCAGTGTTTGAACCACTGGCGATGTACCGCCGCTAATCGCAACATCCGTCACACCTGAAGCCGGCGTAAACCACGTACGCTCAAGATATACTTGGATTTTCGTATAGGAGCCAGAAGAAACCGTCTCTAAATCTTCAAGCGCGACGCCGACAGAGAAGCCTGGCTGTGTTTGTTTTGCTCCAACGCCAGCAACTGATGAAGCAACGATGTGATCACCCTTCTTGATGGGGCCATTCTCCGTATTCACCTTGACTGGGAAGAATCCGTATACAACAACTGGCACATAGCTGTCATTCAGCTTCGCACCACTTGCGCCCATTTCTTGATTGAGCATGACACCGAGAATGTTTGGATCATGAGAAGTCGCTGACTTTCGTGCGATAAATGGCGCGCGCGCATCGCTATATGGGTTTGGCGTAGTGAGATCAAGAGAAAGGATATCTCCCGGCTCAGCAGTTCCATCAGTGGGCATATATTCTGCAGCGGAAGAACATGTGGCAAGGACAGCGCCGTTATAGCACACGTGAGCTGTTGTGGCGCTAGCCCACGCTCCAACAGAAATTCCGTTATCAGCCGTTACAGACCCGGTCGTCCGCATAGATCCGGTCACGTCAAGTTTATAGGAAGGAGTGCTATCACCGATACCCACGTTGCCACTGCTTGCAACAGTGAAGAATGCCTGCGATGCAGAACCAAGGATATCAAGGCGAGCAACACTACCAGAGGTTGCAGTGGTGCGGAGAGAAAACTCTGCGTCGTCCTCGGTGGTGGAGTGGAGATTGAGTAAGACGTTACCCGAAGTGGAGGCGAGAATATTGCCGGCTACATCAAGCTTCTGCTCTGGCGTCTTTGTACCAACGCCGAGGTTGCCACCATCTGTCATGACGAATCCAACCGTGCTGCCATCTGGCTTAAAGCTCAAATAGTCATCGTTCACGTTGTAGTCAATAATTGCCTCATCTCCAGACGTACCAATGTGGAGCGAGCCAGACGAGACATAGAGATCGCGCCAGCGGAGCGCCGAAGTGCCAAGGTCATACGTGTCTGTGACGCGCGGTGTAAGGTTTGAAGAAACATATCCAGAGAGTTCAAAATTTCCCGACACGCTCGCATTCCCAACAACATCAAGATCAGTGGCTGGCGCCGTAGTGCCAATACCAATGTTGCCATTAACATCCATGGTAAGACCATACTCCCAGGTCAGAGTACTGCCCGCTGTTATACCACTGTCATAGCCGAAACGAAGCGTATCGCTCGTTTTATATAACTGGAAGTTAGAACCGACATCCGAACTCTTCCAGTTACCATCCCAGTGTGCCCCGAGACTAAGGCCCGTATCATCACTAGTGTATCCAAGGATTTGGTATACCGGGTTTGTGTAGTCTGAAGCCGTGTAGCCGTTAATATGCGGGCCGGCAATGCTGGCATTTGTACCTACGATCGAAAGCCTCACGGCTGGGGATGTGGTGCCGATACCGACATTGTTAGAAGTTGCATCCACAAAGAGCGTACTGGTGTCTACTTTGAAGTTACCCGTCACTTCAAGAGTGCTTGAAACAGAGGCGTTGCCGATGACATCAAGATCAGTGGCTGGCGCCGTAGTGCCAATACCAATGTTGCCATTAACATCCATGGTAAGACCATACTCCCAGGTCAGAGTACTGCCCGCTGTTATACCACTGTCATAGCCGAAACGAAGCGTATCGCTCGTTTTATATAACTGGAAGTTAGAACCGACATCCGAACTCTTCCAGTTACCATCCCAGTGTGCCCCGAGACTAAGGCCCGTATCATCACTAGTGTATCCAAGGATTTGGTATACCGGGTTTGTGTAGTCTGAAGCCGTGTAGCCGTTAATATGCGGGCCGGCAATGCTGGCATTTGTACCTACGATCGAAAGCCTCACGGCTGGGGATGTGGTGCCGATACCGACATTGTTAGAAGTTGCATCCACAAAGAGCGTACTGGTGTCTACTTTGAAGTTACCCGTCACTTCAAGAGTGCTTGAAACAGAGGCGTTGCCGATGACATCAAGATCAGTGGCTGGCGCCGTAGTGCCAATACCCACATTTCCAGCGCTTGCAATGGTAAATAGTTCGGTGTTTGCATTATTGAGAATACTAAAGCGATCTGCGGTGGTAGCGCCCGTTTGCGCAAGGAGATGCCAACGGCCATCATAGCCAGTGCCGTTGTTTGTTTGGGAGTGGGCGTTGAGGATGAGATCAGCGGTTGCTGCAGAAGTAGAGGCGAGGATGTTGCCATTCACATCAAACTTCTGGTCGGGAGTCTTCGTGCCAATACCAAGGTTTTGAGTACTACCACCAGCATTAATATAACTCGCAGAAGCAACTCCCCCAGTAATATAGGTAGTGCTGGTACCATCGGTCATCAAGCGAAGATACCCAACTACACTACCGGATCCGGGAGTGTCGTCACCGAGCTCTGCCCCACGGCCGCCGTTACTCGAGATCAGAATTCCGCCTTGATAGTTCGCCGCCGCGAGGTATGTATTAATATCTAAGAATGCGCGTGGGGCAAGCGTATTGATTCCTACATTGCCACTCATCACAACCAGCCCACCAGCGGGAACATTTGCCCCGATTCCTACGTTGCCACTGGAAGCGATGGTGAACATTTCCGTGCCAGCGTTGTTGAGAATACTAAACCGATCATATGTGGCCGCAGAGTATGAGCGTAGATAGAAACGCCCATCATAGCCAGTGCCGTTCCCTGTTTGGGAATGGGCGTTGAGGATGAGGTCTGTGGTGGCCGCAGATGTAGAGGCGAGGATGTTGCCCGTGACATCGAGCTTTGCCTCTGGAGTTCTCGTACCAACGCCGAGGTTTTGGGTGCCGTTGACCCCTGCATTGATGTAACTAGCAGATGCAGTGTACCCGGAGAAATAGGTGGTGGCGCCATACGTCCCCATACTATACCCGAGGCGCAGGTAGCCAATGGCAGTACCCTCACTCACCCAATCCATACCAAGCTCGGCAGCTCTGGCAGACCCAACACCTACAAGAATATCAGAGCTACCACCGTTAATATTGAGGGCACTCCGCGGGATAGTACTCCCGATCCCCACGTTGCCACTGGAAGCGATGGTGAACATTTCCGTGCCAGCGTTGTTGAGAATAC
>JBBTYA010000002.1:149476-152607 GCA_038061995.1 Patescibacteria group bacterium
TGAGGATGAGGTCTGTGGTGGCCGCAGATGTAGAGGCGAGGATGTTGCCCGTGACGTCAAGCTTTTGATCGGGGGTGCGCGTACCAATACCGAGGTTGGCACCATTTGCGTTGACATAGCTTGCAGAAGTGGTATAGCCGGAGAAGTATGTGTTGGTATAAGCTGAGCCCAAGTTGAGCTGGTAACCAAGGCGAAGGTAGCCAGTGGGAGCACCGCCAGGATAGTCTGTGCCTAGTTCCACGCCACGGGTAGTGCTCTGTCCGATGCCCAAAAATCCTTGTAGGGGGAGGTTAATGTTGAATACCGATGACGGCGCTGTCGTGCCGATACCAATGTTGCCGTTTGAGGCAATGGCAAAGACCTCAGTGTTTGCGTTGTTGAGGATGCTGAATCGATCAAGAGCTCCCGCTCCCGTCTGTGTCACGAGATGCCAGCGGCCATCATAACCGGAACCGTTACTGGTTTGAGACGCGGCGTTCAGGGTGATGTATTGAATTGCTGCCGAAGTAGACGCAAGGATGTTGCCGTTCACATCGAGCTTCTGGTCGGGGGTGCGAGTGCCGATGCCGAGGTTCGTTCCAAACTGACCAGCATTAATGTAGCTATTGGAAGCACTATAGCCAGTAAGGTAGGTGGTGGCGGAAAGGGAGTTCGTCATGAGGCGGAGGTAGCCACCAGCGGTGCCATCAACTCTATCGATACCAAGCTCGGCGCCCATGCCGTTATTTGCGCGGACGGCAATCTTGCTCTGTGTCGCCGCTCGCACTTCAAGATTCGCTGTTGGAGTTGAGGTGCCAATACCGACGTAGCCATTGGAAGCAATGGTGAAGACTTCGGTAGCGGCACCGTTGAGTATGGAAAATCTGTCTGCAGTCGTGGCGCCCGTGTTTGCACGGAGGTACCAGAGGCCATCAGTGCCGGTGCCGTTGCTCGTTTGAGAGGCGGCATGGAGGCGAATATCTTGGGTGGTTGCAGACGTAGACGCAAGAATATTACCATTCACATCGAGCTTCTGGTCGGGGGTCTTGGTGCCGATGCCAAGGTTCGTTCCAAACTGACCAACGCTAATGTAGCTATTGGATGCACTATAGCCAGTAAGGTAGGTGGTGGAAAGAGAGTTCGTCATGAGACGAAGATAGCCAGCAGCAGTGCCGCTGGTCATATCACTACCGAACTCTGCGGAACGACCGTTGCTATTGTTTACATAAACCCCGCCGGCATTTGCGCCACCATATAGTGCAAGTTGCGCATTAGGCGTTGTGGTGCCGATACCCAATCTGTTATTTGTGTCATCCCAGAAGAAGCTGGCGTTGTCTTGGCTAATAACACCGTTCGTTCCAGAGAAGAGAACACTACCAAGAGTGTAGGGTCCATCAATGGTGCCGGTTACTTCAAGGTTGCCGGATACAGAGGCGTTGCCGATAACGTCGAGCTTGGTAGTTGGTGCCGTTGTTCCAATGCCCACGTTACCACTGGAAGCGATGCTAAAGAACTCTGTTCCGGCGCCATTCATAATACCAAAGCGGTCTGCCGTAGTTGCCCCCGTGTTTGCACGGAGATACCAGCGTCCATCATAGCCGGTGCCGTTTGCTGTCTGGGCAGCTGCGTGCAGGATGATGTCTTGGGTAGCGGCAGAAGTAGAAGCCAGGATGTTTCCATTCACGTCGAGCTTCTGGTCAGGAGTTTTAGTGCCGATGCCGAGGTTCGTTCCAAACTGACCAGCGCTAATGTAGCTATTGGATGCACTATAGCCAGTAAGGTAGGTGGTGGAAAGAGAGTTCGTCATGAGGCGGAGGTAGCCACCAGCAGTTCCATCGGCTCTATCAATGCCAAGCTCAGCGCCAATGCCGTTAGCTGCCCGGACGGCCATCTTGCTCTGCGTAGTAGCTTTCACCTCAAGATCCGCTGTTGGAGCTGTGGTGCCAATGCCGACATAGCCATTGGAGGCAATGGTGAAGACTTCGGTTGCAGCACCGTTTAGAATACTAAAGCGGTCTGCGGTGGTGGCGCCAGTGTTTGCACGGAGATACCAGCGTCCATCATAGCCGGTGCCGTTGCCGGTTTGGGAGTGGGCGTTGAGTATGACATTGACCGTAGTAGCAGAAGAAGACGCAAGAATATTGCCCGTGACGTCGAGGTTTGCTTCAGGAGTCTTCGTGCCAATACCTACGTTCGCACCTCCGGCGTTGATATAACTAATACTTGCGTTACCAGCGCCAGTATAGCCTCCCGAGAGATAAGTAGCGGCAACGCCGTTTGTCATGAGACGAAGATAGCCATAGCCGTGCGTACCACCACCTCCGTCACCAAGTTCCGCGGCTTTGTTAGTTCCATCAGCAACAAGAATATAAGGGTCTGTTGCGGCGGCGGTGTCGTTTACTTCAAATGCAGCGGTTGGCGTTGTGGTACCTATAGAAACATTCCCGCCCGAAGCAACAGTAAAGAGCGCCGTTGCCGCACCGTTGAGAATATCGAAACGATCAGCAGTAGTAGCGCCTGTGTTTGCGCGAAGATAGTACAAACCATCAGTACCAGTGCCGTTACCTGTGGTGCTGGCCGCGTGAAGCATGATGTTTTGCGTCGTTGCAGACGTAGAAGCAAGGATGTTGCCCGTGACGTCGAGTTTCTCGTTTGGTGTAACATTACCAATGCCGACGTTTGTGCTTGTCGTGTTTACAAAGAATGTGCTCGTCCCTACTTCGAAGTTACTAGAAACGGAGGCCGTTGATCGGGCGAAAAGCTTTCCAGTAATTTCGAAGTTGCCAGAAATGGAAGCGTTGCCATATACATCAAGATCAGTGCCTGGGGTATCGGTCCCAATACCCACATTCCCGCTCTTCTTTACGATAAAGTGCACGGCATCCGGTGAACCCGAGGCAACACGGAAGAGATCACCCGCCGTGTAGTACCCAGCACTTGCGGTTACATCTAATAACGCTACTGGGGTAGTGGTGCCGATACCAATTTCAGCGCCGCCCACCATATATTCAAACGTCATCACGCGCTCCTGCCCGTGCGCAGATACAGCAAAGTTATTTCCACTCCTTGCAAAGCCCCACCCAGCGCATCCACTACAAGCAGTGAAGCTCAGATATCGTTTTGTTTTCGACTGATTACTGTCAGCCGTCGAA
>JBBTYA010000003.1:0-19585 GCA_038061995.1 Patescibacteria group bacterium
AAATCCCATCGCTATTCATTGGGTCAGAGGATAGACTCATTGTTTATTGAATCGCTAGAAGCACTTGCGACCGCAATATTTCTGTCGCGAGAAGAAAAACTGCCGTTCGTTCAGCGCGCAATTCGAAAATTGGACACGCTCAAGGTATTACTCCTCATCCTCTGGGAGACCGCATCACTCGACACTAAAAAGTATATCGCACTTTCACTATCACTCGATGAAGTGGGGCGCATGCTCGGCGGATGGAGTGGGCAACTTCAAAAACAAAACTCTCCCCGAAACGGGGAGAGAACGTGAGAAAGTTGCGAGCAGAGCCGACGGATTGTTGCTGTTCCAGTCGTTGTTGAGCCAGTTGTAGTTCACGCGCCACTGCTCGTCGCTGAAGTAGACGTAGCGGACGTACAGGTTGCCGTTGGCGTTGCGGAATGTACGAGATACCATCAGTACCACTGCTCTTTGAGTGCTCTCGGAGCTGTATCGAATTCGGCATCAGAATGCCCTAGTACATCGTACCAAGTTTCTTTTGTTTTTAAGCCCCTGGATCTCACGCTACAAAGAACCTTAGTTCTGTGCATTCTGGAAAAACAAGGTGCTGAGTTCGGTGGTGAGCAACCGTGATCACTCACATATTCACCTACTTTCATAAAGAGTGTATCAGAAATAAAAGCGGCCCGCACATTTCTGTGCGGGCCCAAGGACTAAGCTACAAAGCGCCGAGCGCTCAGTACCAAAGTCCGAAGAACTAACTTGCGAGCAGAGCCGACGGATAGCTGCTGCGCCAGCCGCCGTTGAGCCAGTCGTCGTGCACGCGCCACCGCCCGTCGCCGAAGTAGACGTAGCGGACGTACAGGTCGCCGTCGGCGTCGCGGAAGATGGCACCCCAGAAGAAGATGTAACGGATGTTGCCATTCTCGTCCTTCTTCCACGACTCGGGGAAGAGCTCCGGGTACTCCATGAGTGCGTCCATGATGTTGGGGTGGAGCACCGGCTTCCCGGTGAGCTCTTCGCGAAGCTCGTGGCCCTGGATCACCTTGCCGTTCTGCTGACGCTCGGAGAGGTGGAGGATGACCTTCTTGCCATCCACATACAGCTCGCCATCCTTCCGCTTCTCGATCTTCACCTTGCCGCCGCCGGCGTTCGCTTCGATGGTGGCACCGTCAAACGGGAGCTTGGGCGGGGTCGAGAGATCGACGATGATGGACTTTCGGACTCGCGGCTTGGCAGGCTTCTGGCTCGCCAGGAACTTCTGGCCCAACGGCTGGAGGAACTCCTTGACGAAGCCTTCCCTCCCCTCGCCGACGACCCACGGCAACAGCTCGATCCCAACGCCCATCTTCACGAACGTGTCGCGCACCAGCGCGAACAGGTTGATCACCACCGAGAGGAGATAGCCCAACGACTTCCAGTCCGTCTTCTGCTTCTTCATAACGCTCCTTATTGCCGCCTCATTATTCGCGTGAGCGAACGCCGACTTGGCAGCTATGGTTGTAAACGTACCCAACCTGACTCTATAATTATACCAGTTTAAAGCGATAAAGTCAATGTATGCCACCTAGCCCACAAAGGGCTTTTTTGCTAGGATTCTCCCATGCTTTCTCTTGGAATTGTTGGCCTCCCTAATGTCGGTAAATCAACGCTCTTTCAGGCGGTGACGAATAAGCACGTCGATATTCAGAACTATCCATTCACCACCATTGAACCCAATGTGGGGGTTGTGGAGGTCCCCGATCCTCGCGTGGACGCGCTCACGAAGCTCTCTGGCTCCGCGCGCTCTATCTACGCCACTGTGCAATTCACCGACATTGCTGGCCTTGTGAAAGGCGCAAGCCAGGGCGAAGGACTGGGGAATAAGTTTCTGGCAAACATTCGTGAGGTAGATGCCATCGTGCATGTTGTTCGCGCATTCCACGATGACAACGTGTTGCACGTACATAGCCGTATCGATCCCATTGATGACATTGCGATCATCAACATGGAGCTCATCATGGCCGACACTGAAACTCTCGCTAAGCGTCTTGAAAAAACACAAAAAGAAGCTCGCGTAGACAAGAAAGCAGCGGCACAACTGCCGCTCCTTGAGCACCTCATCGCCCTGAACAACGCGGGAACGGTACTCTCGGGCGTAGATCTTTCCGATGATGAGAAAGAGCTCGCCCGCGAGTTGAACCTCCTTTCCGCGAAACCCTTTTTATACGTATTAAATGTATCAGAACAACAGCTCACCGAAAACTGGCAGCCAAGCAGTGATCTGCGCGAATCACTTCATGGCGCACCATTCGTGGTGATGTGCAACGCTATGGAGCTCGCACTTTCTACAATGCCTGCAGAAGATAAAAAAGAGCTTCTCGCATCTGTCGGCAAAGCGCAAAGCGGCCTTGATGAGCTCATCACTCTCGGTTACCGCCGCCTTGGGTTGCTTACTTTCCTTACCACGGGCGAAACAGAAAGCCGCGCATGGACCGCGCATGAAGGCGACCCGATTCCCGTTGCCTCTCGAGCCATTCACACCGACTTTGAACGCCTCTTTATTCGTGGGGAAGTCATACCCTCTCAACAACTACTTGAGGTTGGTGGCTACGGCCCCGCTCGCGCCAAGGGCTTAGTAAAAACAGTAGGGCGAGACTATATCATACAAGACGGAGACGTGGTAGAAATTTTGATCGGAAAATAAAAAAGCCCGCCGACCGCACATGCTGTGCGACCGGCGGTTGAGGGCTTACGTGAGCTAGATGTGCTTGGCGCGCCGACGGCGACGCCAGCCCCACCATCCCGCCATGGCGGGACCGATGATGGGGATCGAGACAGAGCAGGCGTCCCAGATGGTCGCCACGAGCTCCTTGCGTGGCGACATCAACTCCCAGTTGACGATCTCGTACTGGATGGTCACAGTTCCGTAACAGCGCACCGTGGTACGGTCGCCAGATGTGACGGTTGTTCCGATTTTCCCTGGCGATGGGAAGAAGTGCTCAGCAAGGATCTGCCACTTGAGCAGACGCATGCCCTCGCACATCACGGTGATGGAAAGCTCTTCATCGAACCGTTCCCACAGCTGACGGATGTGTTCGCCCGCGTTTCGAGCGTTCTCCAATGATGTGAAAGAGCGCTCTTCGCGCGTGACTCGTATGGCGCCCCAGAAGGAGGGACGAAACTTCCCGTCAGGCCACATGGTCAACGTACAGAGACGCTGGTACATCGCATCCGCCTCTGTGGTGTGGGGCGAGGTCTTCTGTTGCGTCATGCCGCCGCACAGAATGAGGTCGGTGAATGGATCACCGCCCTCGTACGCTTCTTGGAGTAATGATGCAGCGCGAAGCAGATAGCGCTCCGTCTCCGCAACGCGGTTCAATACGGGCGTAGCCCCGTACCCAGCAACGACGAGAACCTTCACGATTCACCTCCTTTTATCCGACATGACCCGGTGGTAGAACCACCTGGCTTGGACGGCCCTCTGTCACGACCGCGCTCACAGCGCTGCCACGCAGATCTGAAGGACTCGCAATTCGACGCGCAAGCTCCTGCGCCGTCGCCCGCAGTTCACGCATCGCCACGGCAAGGCACACGAGAAACAGTCCAGCGAGCACTAGCGCCATCGCCACCATGACCAGCGCCGCGGCAGGGCGCCGCTGGTTCCACGCCACGCCAGCCACAAACGCGCAGACGAGAGCGAAGAAGCCAAAGACCACCGCCCACAGCCCGATCACGATGTGCCACTTTGGGACCTCCGCAACCAGCTCCGCCGGCGACGCCGTCGCCCGCTTTTTATCGTTCATACGGCCTCCTTGGACGAATATGATACAAAACAAATACCGTATGGTCAAGAGTGCCTTGCGTGCGTTGACAATGCCCATTTTCCTTGGTAATGTGTGGCCTGGTAATGCAATAACTGCATGACCAGAGGCCCACATCTGCGCCTCTGGGGCGTGCGGAAACCCAAGAGTATTGATATGACTGACACGAATCGCCGTTATGAGTTGGCGTACCATCTCGATGGTACTAAAACTCCAGAAGAAGTCCCCGCTCTCCACGCAAGTGTGGAGCAGATCGTCACCTCCCATGGAGGCACGATCGTAGAATCGAAGGCACCGGAAGCAACCCGCTTGTCCTACCCTATCCAGCACCAACGCTCCAGCTTTTTTGGCTGGTGCCACTTCACGCTGGAAAATACTGACCAGCTCTCACTCATTGATGAGGCTCTCCGTCTCAACAAGGAAGCGTTGCGCCACATCGTGCTCGTGCTCGATGAACGCGAAGCAGAAGCCCATTCCCGCGCCCGTTCTCGCACTCCCCGCCCCGCACAACCAGACATGGATGCGCAGCTGGACAGCGCAATGAACGAGGTCGCGTAATGCCATGAACCTGAACAAGGTCTATTTGATCGGACGGTTAACCCAAGATCCTGAAATGCGCGCCACGCCCGGCGGACAGAATGTAACAACCATCCGCATGGCAACGAATCGCGTATGGTACGACAAGCAGTCGAGCCAGAAGCGTGAGGCGACTGAATTCCACACAGTCATCGCATGGGGCAGACTTGGCGAAATCGCCAGCCAATACCTCCGTCGTGGCTCGCTCGCACTCATCGAAGGTCGCATGCAAACTCGTTCATGGACCGGCACACAGGACAGCGTCAAACGCTACGTCACTGAGATTATCGCGGAGAACCTCCAGCTTGGTCCTCGTTCAGCAGGTGGAGAGCCTATGGGCGCACCATCTCCTGCCCGCCCTGCAGCTGGCCCCGCACAAGATGCCCCAGCCATGGAGCCTGAAATCCCTATTATCGACGAAAACGAATTACCTCATCAAGGCATTGAGGAAGAAGATGTAAAGATTAAACCAGAAGATTTACCATTCTAACGACTATGGATTGTTCACACTGCAAAAACGCAACCCCAACCATTAACTACAAAGACGTGAAAGCGCTCCGCGCCTACACCACGTCAGAGTTTAAGATCGGCTCTTCACGCCGTAACAAGCTCTGCAACATCCACCAACGCCGCATTGCTCAGGCAATCAAGCTTGCTCGATTCATGGCCCTTATGCCATATACGCGCAACCAAACGGTCCAGAAGTAGCTTTGTAGCACTCAGCACACAAAACGCCCCATATGGGGCGTTTTGTGCTTTATACAGCGCTTTAGTATACTGATCGCAATGGAAAAGAAAGATGTGCTCGCTCACCACGCCAAGCTCTTTGAACCAACCCCGTCAGAATTACACATTCTTCGCGCGGATGAACCACATATCAATTTTTCGGTACTTCCTCCCGATGGTATCAGCCAAGGTCGCCAATCTCGAGTTTCTATTCTAGAGTACCGAGAGCACGGCACTCCACAACAAGTGTTATTTAAACGAATGGGAGCCGGAAAAGGCTTACCTCTTGATGTAGCGCGGCACTTAGAATCCCGCCTCGAGCCATATCGCAGAGAACTAGTGCGCTTTGGATGGAATATACCGCATACGTATTACACAAAAACACTCCAGCAAGGAAATGAGGGGCAGATATTTTCATACGAGCAACGCATCGGACGCGCTGATGGCGAAAAGCTATTTACTAATCCAGAACAACCGAATTTCCTTCGGTGGAGCATCGTACGGCAAACATTCGCCCAGCTCGCGCACTATCCACGCGACGCTCTCCATCGAAAAACAATCGCTGGACGAGAAGCAACCGTGCTACCGCATGGGCTTGATCTGAAGCTTGCAAATGTTGTCCCGGACACTGATGGGACGCTCTATTTTGTCGACCTCTTTTGCCCTAAAGAAATAGGGCCCAATAGCTCATGGCTCACGTATCGCTCCGAATTAGATAGCCTGCCAGAAGAAAACCTTATGGCGGTATGCGCAACGCGCGAAGGAGCCATGCTACGCTTCTGGCGTCTTGCAGAAATGTTGTGGATGAAAACAGTACCCACGACGCCCGAGCAGCTACGCGAAGGATTTTTTACACTCCTTGATTCACTTAGCCTTCCTCAAGAAGAGATTGATTTTATGCAACGTGAAGTTTCATCAAGCTATCCGTGGCTTGATGAAATCTATTCTGAAGCAAAAGTATAAGCGCTATTCTTCCGATGCAAGAGGTGCTGGCTTTGCGGGAGCATCGCCCAGCGCGGCGGCTTTCTTAATCTCTTCTGCGATTTCTTTGCGAATCTTTGGGTTCTCTTTCAAGAAGGCACGAGCACCCTCCATACCTTGTCCGAGTTTATCATCCCCACGGGTGTACCAACTCCCCGCCTTGCCAACGACGCCGTAGAGCACGCCGGTATTCACGAGGTCGGATTCAGCAGAGATACCTTCGTTGTAGAAAATATCGAATTCACAGGTACGGAACGGCGCGGCCACTTTATTCTTTACGATCTTCACCTTTACGCGGTTGCCGATGATGCGTTCGCCACTTTGAATCTGCGCCGAGCGACGGATTTCAATACGCACCGATGCATAGAACTTTAGCGCGAGTCCACCTGTTGTTGTCTCGGGATTACCGAACATAACACCAATCTTCTGGCGAATTTGGTTGATGAATAAAATAGTGGTATTCGTTTTTGCTGAAACGCCCGCCAACTTACGGAGCGCGTGACTCATAAGACGAGCTTGCAGACCTACGTGCTGCTGATCCATCTCGCCCTCGATTTCTGCACGTGGTGTGAGCGCCGCAACCGAATCTACAACAACAAGGGAAACGGCGCCTGAACGCACCAGCGTTTCTACAATTTCTAATGCCTGCTCACCATGATCTGGCTGTGAGATAAGTAAGTCCTGCGTCTTCACGCCGATGCGCTTTGCATATTCAGGATCGAGCGCGTGTTCGGCATCAACATATGCCGCGATACCGCCCTGTTTTTGTACTTCGGAAACGAGATGCAGTGCAAGCGTTGTTTTGCCCGAACTTTCAGGACCATATACTTCAATAACACGTCCACGAGGGATGCCGCCGACACCAAGGGCGAGGTCTAACGAAATAGATCCCGAGGGGATAACATCAACGTCTACTTTGCGCGCCTCACCCAACTTCATGATTGCGCCGTCGCCATATTTTTCCTGAATTTCTTTTACCGCAATATCAATGTGACGATTGTCTTTGCTCGTCATGTTCGGCTTTGCTTCTTTTTTATGATCCTTTTTCATCATACATATACTACGCTCCCTCAAGCGCAGTGGGTTATACGTTACTGCTCATCCCGCTCCGCTTCAAGCGTGTCGGCAGACACTGCCGTTGCCATAGGCACATATCCCATGGGCGGCGTGCTTGGCGAACCGTCTGCTTGCACATACACCTCTCGAGGCTTTGCGCCCTCGCCTGGCCCGATAATGCCCTTGTCTTCGAGAATATCCAAAAGGCGAGCGGCACGGGCATATCCAACACGAAGGCGGCGCTGGAGTAGCGATGCAGAAGCCTTGCCCGCATCTACCACGGTGCGCTTTGCTTCCTCGTAGAGATCATCTTCGTCCGATCCCCCATCAATATTGCCACCCGATGCACCACCGTGTGCCAACGAGGTGGTGAGATCTGAATTGAGAGACTCATCGTGCGAGAGATCAAGCTCCTCCGCCTGCTCCTTTAAGAATGCAACGACGTCGTGTACTTCCTTTTCAGTGACGAGCGGCGCCTGTACGCGGCGCAGCTTTGCCACATCGCCAGACATAAAGAGCATGTCGCCACGGCCAAGCAACTTCTCAGCGCCACCCATGTCGATGATGGTACGTGAGTCGATCTGGCTGGCAACCTGCAAACCAATACGTGATGTGATGTTTGCCTTAATAAGACCCGTGATCACTTCAACGGATGGGCGTTGCGTGGAGAGAATGAGGTGAATACCAACTGCGCGAGACATCTGCGCTAATCGCACAATTGCCGCTTCCACATCGCGGCCGAATGAAGCCATGAGATCTGCCATTTCATCGATCACAATAACAATGAACGGCATGATGTCTTTCCCATCGGCGACCATTTTCGTGTTATATGAGAATAAATCGCGTGAGCCAACCTTAGAGAGCTGATCATACCGACGATCCATTTCGCTCACCGCCCACTTCAGTGCACCCATAACTTTCTTGGTATCTGTAATCACTGGCGTGATGAGGTGCGGGATGTCGTTATAAATAGAGAGCTCCACGCGCTTTGGGTCTACAAGAATAAGCTTCAGCGTTTCTGGAGAGTGCTTGTACAGCAACGAGAGCAAGATGCCATTTACCATGACAGACTTACCCGTGCCCGTTGCGCCGGCCACCAGCAAGTGCGGCATACGCTCGAGACTGCCATACACCGACGTGCCGCCAACATCGCGACCGATAGCCAGCGGTAGGAATGATTTACCACGTGCAAACTCATCTGCCTCAAGAAGATTGCGCAAACCAACAATCGCAGTCTTCTTGTTCGGCACCTCAATACCTACTAAAGACTTCCCTGGAATAGGAGCCTCAATACGAATAGGGTGCGCGGCAAGTGCGAGCGCAAGGTCTGGCCCGAGAGCAGAAATCTTTGAAAGGCGCACGCCGACCGCAGGGCGCATGGTAAATTGTGTAACCGTCGGACCAATAGATACTTCGCCCATTTCTACTTCAATGCCAAAATTCGCAAGCGTTCGTTTAATAATATTGGCGTTCGCCTGAATGTCGCCCGTAAGAGCCTGGTCTTGATCTTCAGAGAGAAGCTTCAGTGGCGGCAAGTTCCACTTCCCTAGTTTGAGATTTTTAATAACAAAACCCTTCTCGGAACCTTCGTCCGTTTTTGTCTGTTTTTCTTTTGGTGGTGTTGATTGCTTTACTTCAGCAAGAGCTGGCACGGGTTTTAGTGGTAGTTCCTTCTGCGCATTGCGGATAACGATTTCTTCGTCTTGCAATGGTTTTTCTTCTTCAGGAGTTCGCATAAAGAGCGCAGACAACGGAACGTTGAGCGCAAGGAGAATGGATATACTCAAGAACGCGAGTAACACAATAAGCGACGCAACGAAACCGATAGAGGCAAGGAGTGGGAACCCAAGCACAACGCCTAAATATCCACCCTGCACAATGCGGTCGTCGAACGTTCCTTCCCCAAGAATGTGTAAAATGGCTAGCGTAGACAGTACAAATGTCACCGTGCCCACCACGGCGCTTGTGGCGATATGGCGCGAGAGTGATTTCAAGAATGAGAAGCCGAGTAGCGCGAACGAGATAGGAACAAGGATATACCCCCATCCAAAAAGCATGCGAGAGATCGAATCGATGAGCGTGCCCGCGGAACCTGCGCGGCCGAGGAAGCTCAACGTCACTACAACCGCAACAATAAAGCTTAAAATGCCCCAGATACTATTTTGAGTCTCTTGAGAAATATCGAAGAAGGAAGAGCCGCCCTCATCAGATGGTTTTTCACGCTTTTTTCCGTTGCTTTGGCGGGCCATGAGTACTCCTAGTATACCGTTCTAAAACGAGAGAATGCAAGGCAATTTATCAACGTTTTCCCCATACCATAAACCCCTCTCGGCATGAGAGGGGTTTATGGTATACGTGAGTGTATCGCCTACGCAGTAACGTCCTGTGCTGCGTCGTCCAGCTGGGCCAACGGCTTACCTTCTTGGCGAGCGCGGAGACCAGTACCGGCAGGAATGAGGCGTCCAATAATGACGTTTTCCTTAAGACCACGCATGTGGTCTTCCTTCCCCGCAACTGCGGCATCGATGAGTACGCCTGCGGTTTGTTGGAACGAAGATGCTGACAAGAAGCTTTCTGTAGTAAGCGACGTCTTGGTAATGCCCATGATGAGCTGTTCAAACGTTGCCTCCTGTTTGCCTTCTGTAAGAACGCGATCATTTTCTTCCAAGAGACGGCGGCGCTCTACAACATCACCTGGCAAGAGATCGGTGTCACCAGGGTTCATAACGCGCATGCGGGAGAACATCTGGCGCACGATCAATTCAACGTGCTTATCGTTCACCGTATCACCGGTTGGGAAGTAAATACTCTGTACTTCACGCACGATATAGCGAGCAACTGAATCTATATCTTTCGTCGTGTGATACAGCTCACGCAGATCTACGTGTCCTTCAGAGAGCTGTTGGCCAATGGCAACGAGGTCGCCAGCAGAAACTGCAACTGCGATGTTTGGCGCTACAAAGTATTCACGCTTTTCACCGCTTCCCGCGGTCTCAATAACAATAGCGCGCTGCTTGCCGCGATCTTCCACCGCAAGTACTCGTCCGTCTATCTCACAAATAAGCGCCTTAAACTGTGGTGGACGCGCCTCGAAGATTTCTTCAACACGCGGGAGACCCATGGTAATGTCAGCACCAACGCCACCAGCGACACCACCACTATGGAAGGTACGCATGGTCAACTGAGTACCCGGCTCACCGATCGCCTGCGCGGTCACGATACCTACCGCCTCGCCGATCTCTACCATTTTGTTCTTTGAGAGGTCGTGCCCATAGCACATGCGACAGACGCCTTGGCGCGAGGTACATTTCACAAGCGAGCGAATGCGGATGGAAGGAATCTTATGCTCATCGACTACACGGGAAAGTGCACGATCAATGACCGTTCCCTTCTTCGCAATAACTGTGCCATCTCCTGAGACAACGTTTTCAGCAACCGTGCGGCCCTTCACGCGCTTTCCGAGAGACTCACCACTGTATTTGCTGTCTTCAGCGAAGAGGACAAATCCTTCCTTGTCCTTACAGTCATCTTCAGTAATAACGACATCTTGAGCAACGTCTACTAAGCGACGCGTCAGATACCCTGCCGATGCAGTCTTCAAGGCGGTGTCTACCAATCCCTTACGTGCACCGTGAGTTGAAATGAAGTATTCCAGCGGCTCCATTCCTTCTTTCAAGGAGTTTTTGATTGGTGTTTCGATCAACTCACCGGTTGGGTTCGAAACAATACCGCGAGTGCCCATCATTTGGTCAAGAGTTGCCCAGTTACCGCGAGATTTCGATTCAACCATCATGAATGCCGCATCTTGTGGGCCAAGTTGCTTTTTCACCAAGCCCGCGAGCTTTGCTTTCGCAGTCATCCAAATTTCAATAGCCTTTGAGCGACGTTCGTGCTCTGTCAGAAGACCTTCTTCGTAGAGGCTGCGATTCCGCTCAACGAGCCCGTCCGCTTCCGCGATAATTTCGGGCTTTTCCTTTGGTACACGCAGGTCATCCATACCCCATGACACACCTGACAATGTTGCGTAGTGAAAACCGAGGTCCTTGATATCATCCAAGAAGTGTACGGTTACATCTTCGCCATATTCCTCCCAGATAAAACCTTCGACTGATTTAAGGTCTGGTTTTGTGAGCGTTCGGTTAATGAAACCGAAACCTTCCGGAAGTGATTTGTTGAAGATGATGCGACCTGGAGTTGTTTCAATAATTCCTGGTTTCTCTGCCCATTCATGGCGCCACGTTGTTGCCGTGGGTTCGTATTGCGCCTTGATCTGAGCGCGCAAACCGACGACACCATTTTCATATGCAAGGAGCACTTCATCAAACGATGAGAAGAGCTTTCCGATACCTTTTGCTCCAGCGTCAGGGCTGGTGAGGTAATAGCACCCGAACGAAATGTCATGACTTGCCACAGCGACAGGTTCACCCGTTGCTGGCTTCAAGATGCCATGCGTTGAGAGCATGAGCTCACGAGCTTCTTGCTGCGCTTCTTTGGTCAGCGGCAAGTGCACGGCCATCTGGTCACCATCGAAGTCTGCGTTGAATGCGTGCACTGGGACTGCGGGGAGCTGAATTGCCTTACCTTCAATGAGCGTAGGTCGGAACGCCTGCACGCCGAGGCGGTGCAATGTAGGAGCGCGGTTGAGCAACACGAGCTTATCTTGAATTGCTTCTTCCAAAGCAGACCACACATCAGGCGTTTCTTGCTCAATGAGACGGCTTGCCGATTTAATATTGTGCGCTAAACCGTTACGGATGAGAATACCGATCACAAATGGCTTAAAGAGCTCCAACGCCATGCGCTTTGGCAAACCACACTCGCTCATAGAGAGCTTCGGACCTACCACAATGACCGAGCGGCCAGAGTAGTCAACGCGCTTACCGAGCAAGTTCTGACGGAAGCGACCCTGCTTACCCTTCAACATGTCTGCGAGAGACTTCAGGGCGCGCTTTTGTCCTGTAGTTGCGGCGGTTGTTGCGGTGCCGCGGCGCATTGCGTTATCAATGAGTGCATCAACAGCTTCTTGCAACATGCGCTTTTCGTTTTTGGTGATCACATCTGGAGCCTTGAGCTCGAGGAGATGCTTCAAGCGATTGTTGCGGTTGATGACACGGCGATACAGATCGTTTAAGTCTGACGTTGCAAAGCGACCTCCGTCCAAGGGAACCATTGGGCGTAGTGACGGTGGGATCACCGGCAAAATCGTCATGATCATCCATTCGGGGCGGATATTCGCCTTCATCATGCCACGTACCAACTTCAAGCGACGGGCAATCTTCTTTAATTCAACTGGGTTTACTTCTTCTTTATATGCGTGCTCAACCACTGTTGCGAGTTGCGAGAGGTCTAATGTTTCCAAGAGACGGCGCACGCCTTCGGCGCCAATACCTGCTTCGAACACTTCCCCATATTTCATGGAGAGATCGCGGTATTCCAATTCTGAGAGGATCTGGTGTACGCGAAGATTCTTCAGGTTAATGCGCTCGCGCTCCTTTAACTCTTTCAAGCGCAGCTGCTCTTCGGTGTTGTCAGTATCTTTCAGCTTCGACTTAAACTCCTGCTCCACGCGCTTCATAGCTTCGGTTTTAAGATCATCGTTCACGCGCGTCACGATGTACGATGCAAAGTAGATGACTTTTTCAAGTTCTGGCAGAGACACACCAAGAATACCGGCGACCTTAGAAGGAAGCCCGCGCAAGAACCAAATGTGTGCCACTGGTGTTGCGAGTTTGATATGACCCATGCGCTCACGGCGGACAACAGCACGCGTTACTTCAACACCACAACGGTCACAGATAATGCCCTTGTAACGAATGCGCTTGTACTTACCACAGTAACACTCCCAGTCTTTTGTAGGACCGAAGATTGATTCAGAGAATAACCCTTCGCGTTCCGCTTTCTGGGTGCGGTAGTTAATGGTTTCTGGTTTTGTGACCTCACCATACGACCACGACAGAATATCTTCTGGTGATGCGAGGGTGAGGCGAATGTATGAGAGATCCATATGTGTAATGTAGTGAGGAGTTAATTACTTTTCGATAAGTTCCACATTGAGACCGAGACCTTTAATTTCCGACACCAACACTTTAAAGGATTCTGGGAGATGTGGGGCCACGATATCTTCACCGTTGACGATCGACTCATACGTCTTGGCGCGGCCGAGAATGTCGTCCGACTTAATCGTGAGCATTTCCTGCAACGTGTGCGCGGCACCATAGCCTTCCAATGCCCACACTTCCATTTCACCAAAGCGCTGGCCACCGAACTGCGCCTTACCACCGAGTGGCTGCTGTGTGATGAGTGAGTATGGACCGATAGAGCGCATGTGCAGCTTATCTTCCACCATGTGGATGAGTTTCATGAAGTACGTCACACCGACGTGACACTTCTGATCAAACGCAAGGCCGGTCTTGCCATCAAAGAGCTGCATCTTTCCATCTACAGGGAGGCCTGCCTTCTCAAGCTCTTCTTTAATAACATCTTCCGTAGGACCCGCCATTGCTGGAATCGCTGCCTTATACCCTTGTGTCTTTGCAGCAATTGCCATGTGCGATTCAAGTACCTGGCCAATGTTCATACGAGAGATAATACCGAGTGGCGAGAGCACGATGTCGACTGGAGTACCATCGGCTAAGAATGGCATTTCCTCTTCTGGGAAGATGACAGCAATAACGCCCTTGTTTCCGTGGCGTCCGGCGAGTTTGTCGCCTACTTGAATTTTACGAAGCTGGGCAACCGAAACCTGAATGCGTTTAATAACACCGGCGTCGAGTTTATCGCCTTCGTCGCGAGTAAATGTCTTTACTGCAACAACGCGACCTTCTTTGCCATAATCAATGCGGAGGGAAGAATCTTTTACATCGCGGCTCTTCTCACCGAAAATAGCACGCAAGAGGCGCTCTTCAGCAGTAAGATCATTCTCACCTTTTGGAGAAATCTTACCCACGAGGATATCTTGCGAACGGACTTCTGCGCCAACACGCACAACGCCATCAGCGTCGAGGTCTGCGAGGCGCTCCATAGCAACGTTCGGGATATCATAGGTAGTCACTTCAGGCCCAAGCTTTGTCTCGCGCACGTCTGACGCATATTCATCAATGTGAATAGAGGAAAGCACATCTTCTTTGACGAGACGTTGGGAGATGACGATAGCGTCTTCATAGTTCGCGCCCAAGAATGACATATACGCCACCACGAGGTTCTTACCGAGCGCGAGCTCGCCACCTTCAGTGGAAGGCCCATCAGCGAGCACTTCGCCCTTCTTTACCTTCTGTCCTTTTTCTACGATAGCGCGCTGGTTAATACAGGTGACTGCATTCGAGCGTACAAATTTCAGCAACTCAAAAGAGTGCTCTTTGCCCTTTTCAGTGGTAAGCACGATGTGTTTTGAGTCTACCGCAGTAATCGTACCGCTCTCTGGAGCAACGACGACAAGCCCCGAGTCAACAGCGACGCGGCCTTCAAGACCCGTGCCCACGTAGGGGGATTCCGTCGTAATAAGGGGCACTGCTTGGCGTTGCATGTTCGAACCCATCAATGCGCGGTTAGCATCGTCGTGTTCAAGGAACGGAATGAGTGCTGTAGCAACGGAGAACTGCTGGCGCGGCGAGATGTCGATGTAATCAACATCTTCGATAGCAACCGTCGCAGGCTCACCGTGCATACGTGCCATGATTTTTCCGTTAGATCCGACGAGCTTTCCCGTCTTATCAATAGCAGAACCGGCCTGTGCAATAATATGGCGCTCTTCCTGTACCGCATCCATATATTCGATCTCTTCCGTCATCTTGCCTTTCACCACCTTCACATACGGAGTAAGGATGAATCCAAGAGAAGAAATTTTACCGTACAGCGCAAGGTGTCCTACAAGACCAATGTTTGGACCTTCTGGAGTGGCGATTGGACAAATGCGTCCGTAGTGCGATGGATGTACGTCACGAACTTCAAAGCTCGCACGTTCACGCGTTAAGCCACCAGGGCCCATAGCAGACAAACGACGCTTGTGCTCAAGCTCAGACAATGGATTGTGCTGATCCATGAACTGCGAAAGCTGGCCGGACGAGAAGAATTCTTTCAATGCGGCGACGAATGGGCGCGCGTTGATAATCTGGGACGGCAACACACCATCGGTTGTTTCCAAGGTGCTCATACGGTCCTTAATATTGCGCTCCATGCGCGCAAATGCGATACGCAAACGATCTTGAAGCAGTTCTCCGAGCGTCTTCACGCGACGGTTGCCCAAGTGATCAATGTTGTCAGGGCGTGCATGCGAATCATTGTTGAGACGAATAATTTCGCGAACAATAGAAACGACGTCTTCAGTGCGGAGAATACGGTTCTCACGAACATCAACATCAAGCTTCTCTTCAAAGCGAGCGTTCATGCGGAAGCGACCCACTTTTGAGAGATCATAACGAGCCGTATTGAAGAACATGTTCTGCACCATCTGCCGCGCAGTGTCTGCAGTTGCTGGATCTCCTGGGCGAATGCGCTTATAGAGCTCAATGAGGCCCTCTTCTTCATTTGATGAAGGATCTTGGAGGATAGTCGCCAAGATATACTTCATATGTTCGTCCGTATCGACGTCAGCAAAGAGTTTTTTGATATCGTCATCCTTTGCAACACCACATGCGCGAAGGAGCGCCGTCACAGGAACTTTACGCTTACGGTCAATGCGCACCGAAATCACGCCGTCAAAACCGGTTTCAAATTCCAACCATGCACCACGGGATGGAATGAGTTTTGCACCAAAGAAGCGCTTATAGCGACTCGTCCGAGAGAGGGAGAAGAAGACGCCTGGGCTACGAATGAGCTGTGAAATCACCACACGCTCAACGCCGTTAATAATAAACGTACCACGCGGCGTCATGATGGGGATGTCGGCGATAAAGAGCTCTTGATCACGCTCTTCACCGGTGCGCTTGTTGCGCACGCCAATCTTCATCTTCAACGGAGCTTCAAAAGAGATGTTTTTTGCAACCGATGTGCGCTCGTCGTACTTTGGCTCGTCAATGCGAAAATCTAAAAAGGAAAGCTCAAGCTCCTTGCCCGTCCAGTCTTCAACAGGAGAGACGTCATGCAGGAGTTCTTTGAGACCCGTTTTGAGAAACCAATCATACGAATCCAACTGAACCTGTACCAAGTGCGGAGGATCATACTGATGGAGAGGATATTTGGAGAATACTTTTCGTGCTGCCATACGTGAAAATGGTTCGGAACCCCAGCGTGCGGTGGTGCACAGCGCATTGCGAGGTCCCTATAAAACGAAATAGACACGGCCAGAGATGTGGTCGTGCATAAGGGATCCAGTAATTATTGAGTTTTCATCATCCAAACGACTTGTTTGCTCGGAAGTGTTGGGGACGATGGACAACACGACCTCTGCAAAAACGCACACGAAGACGCAGATCCTGCGCCGCGTTCCTTTACGTCGCTGCCTCCCTGGCCTTGAGCGACTCTATCGCTGACTTCCAGGTATATGCCATTCTATACGGTAGTGTATTTTTGTCAAGCAAGCCTGCATTGAGCTCAATGTCAAGGGACTTCGGGTCTATGGCATGGGCCTCAAAAAAGGCACGCATCCCCTGCACGATGTCGGTATCGAATGTGCGAGTAACTGCAATATGCGTTTCAGCTGACACAACGCCATCGCCTTCCTTAAATAGTGTGGCGCGGAATGTGTGCGGATCAGAAAAGGTAAGAGTAAGAGTTGGCATACAATAGTTATGAATATCGCTTCATACTCTGCACGAGGCCAAGTCCGATCATTATGGAAATCATGTGACTCCCGCCAGAGCTTAGAAAGGTAAGGGGAATTCCCGTCACTGGCAAAATGCCCACATTAACCCCCGCACCGATAAAGACATGCATACCTATAACAGCTGCGAAGCCAACGGTAAAGAGCCGTACAAAGTTGTGTTGCGCTCGCTCACCGATACTGAGAATACGAAGCAGTATGATGCTTATCAGTATGAGAATCACAATCAGTCCAACAAGCCCAAACTGTTCTCCAATTGCCGAAAACACAAAATCATTATGCGCTTCTGGAAGAAATCCAAGCGTAGCCTGCGTTCCCTCTCCCCACCCCTTCCCAAATAATCCCCCGGAACCTAAAGCAATCTTTGATTGAATAATATTATATCCGTACCCCTGCGGATCAGCATACGGATTGATAAAAGCGAGAATACGGTCTTTCTGATAAGGAGCAAGCGCAAAGAGCCATGCGGCATAGGCACCTATGGCCATAAGCGCACCGAATAGAAACAGGTGGTCACGGCGGATCCCCGCCGCGAGTAACATGGCAAACCATGCCGCCGCGACAATGACCGCAGAACCTAAGTCCGGCTGTAGTAAAATGAGCCCCAACGGAATGGCAGCATAGATACCCGCACCAAAAATTTGCCGAATATCATGAAGATAAATATGGCGCTGGGAAAGATACTTTGCCATAAGTACCACGAGAGCGATTTTCATAAGCTCAGAGGGCTCGAAGGTGAGTGGGCCGATTGCAATCCACGCACTTGAACCGCGCACCGCTGGGAATACGAGAGCAATGAGCAACAGCACAACGCTCACGCCATACACGAGAAGTACGGGTGCTGAATGATTCTTCAAATAGCGCCAGTTTACCCATGAGAGTATTGCCATAATCCCCAAACCGAGAGCCCAAAAGAGAACATGGCGTGTAAAAAAAGTACTCTCAACGCCAACAATACCCGCCATCGATACGATACTTATAAGACCGACGGCACAAAGCGCCGCAGTAAGTGGCGCATCAAGAGGACCAAACCAGGCATGAAAAGCGCTAGTAAGGAATTTGGAAACGTTCAGGCGAGGTGTCATACGTTTCAAGAAAAGCATCGTTTGCGAGAGCGTTTGTAGACAGTAGTACGCGCGAGCGAACAGGAGTCTTGATAAGCGGACCACGCCAACTCACCGTGAAGAGACGCTCAGAACCACTACTCAACGTACGTACATTAGTACTCCCCGCACCAACAAGGGTTTCGTTTACATCATAGAGAAGCACGACGACATCAACCCGATCAAGCTGGTAGGGTGACGCATTGCGCACAACGCCACGCGCTTCCACGGCTACGCCAGGACCAGGCGTAGCTACGAGCGACTCATCTCGCACCTGAAGATCAATACCGACTTCTTGTGCGCGCACCTTTCTCCACGTCACTTCGCGTACTGTTACCGTTGCCGTGAGAAGCGCTTCTGACGCGGCATCAATGTGGTGGGCCACAAAAGATGTTTGCTGTGGCAGTCCATACGTAACGCCGGAGAGAGTGTCCGAGAATGTGCCGTCGGCAGATGTAACTACAATGACATATTCAATGCGTTCAGCGCCATAGATACTATTTGTGTTTTCAAAAGAGGCAAGCACGTCATATCCTCCATCTGCGGCGACGAGTGTTGCGGGGGCAATGGTGAGCGGCTGAATGACCGGGTCACACAGCTTGCCGCAGACAACTCCGCAATCAAGGCCGTCTTCAGCACCGTTGCGGATACCATCCGTACACGTCGGATTCTCCGTATTGAGAGCACGGATACCAAAACCAATACCTCCAAACAAGAGAGCATATACGCAGAGAATAATAACCCGCTTGAGGTGGCGAGACATATCTGCAAGTATACCTCACCAACATAAAAACGCCAGAAATCTGGCAGCTACCTACTTTCGCCGGAAGAGTCCGACTATCATGGGCCTTGCAGGATTTCACTTCTGAGTTCGGAATGGGATCAGGTGGGACACCTACAGTATAGCTGCCAAGTTTCTGGCGTTTTTATGTTATAACGTGGAACGGTTTTGTGTTGTTTGTTTTATAAGAGACCAGTGGTCTTTTGTGAAGATTCGATCCATTAGGAGTTCTCGGCTAAACACCTCTCGGTGCGTACACCTGAACCCTATCAACCTTGTAGTCTACAAGGGATCTCAACGATACCTCATCTTGGGGCCTGCTTCGCGCTTAGATGCTTTCAGCGCTTATCAGTACCGGATATAGCTACCCAGCGTTGCCCTTGGCAGGACAGCTGGTACACCAGAGGTCCGTTCATTCCGGTCCTCTCGTACTAGGAACAACCCCCCTCAAGTATCTACGCCCACACCAGATATGAACCAACCTGTCTCACGACGGTCTGAACCCAGCTCACGTACCCTTTTAATTGGCGAACAGCCAAACCCTTGGGGCCTTCTTCAGTCCCAGGATAGGGCGAGCCGACATCGAGGTGCCGAACCTTGCCGTCGCTGTGAACGCTCGGGCAAGACCAGCCTGTTATCCCCGGAGTAGCTTTTATCTGTTGATCTTCACCGCTCCTACGAGCAAGTGTCGGTTCACTAGGTCCTGCTTTCGCACCTGCGCGACACATCCGTCTTGCAGTTAAGCTGGCTTATGCCTTTACACTATCGCTCCGATGTCCATCCGGAGCTAGCCAACCTTGATGAACGCCTCCATTAC
>JBBTYA010000004.1:0-5789 GCA_038061995.1 Patescibacteria group bacterium
GGCCAAGGTTATCGCGCCCCATATCCGCTCCCCAGAGTTCTTTCGTCGTTGGATGGAAAGTGAAAAAGACTGTGTTCCGCAAACCTCCGCCGAACTCTGCGGTGTAGGTGCCTTCTGGATCTGCCTCAAGCAATGATCCGTATTTCCACGTTTCTTCTTCAACGCATACATCACACGAAGACCCTACCGTTGCATAGAGTTTTATGTCACTTAAAAAACCAGCCAGCTTTGGAGCACCCGGGCCGCTCACGATTTCATTTTTACGAAGTTTCGGTCCGAATGCGATCGTGCGCGTTACGTGCCTACCTCCAGTAGGAAATGTCATAATCTGCTCGCGCTTTGCCGTGTTTGTGATCGTCCCTGACGCGAGATCGTACGGATAGCGCCACACGCCTCGCTCCTCTGCGATATAGATGAATGTCTTTTTGGCATCGTTCGTATAAAACGCAATACCATGTGGGTTCGTAAGGCCCGCCATAAGCACCGTGTGCGTTTCGGCAACACCATTACGGTCACCGTCATCAAGGCGCGTAATCCGGCCCGCTTTCATTTCACTCACCACTATACGTCCACGTGGATCAAATGCGATCACGCGCGGACCTTCAAGCCCCTGCGCAAAAGCATGGGCGCCCAAACCATTGGGAAGAGAAAGAAATGCGGTGGAGCCATCGCTCGGAATAGGAGTTGGCTCTGGCACACGATATCCAACCCAATAGGCAATGCGCATGGGGCCAATAAGAAAGACGGCGGCGACAATAGCTACAGCCCCAGCGCCGCCCCACAAAAGCTTCTGTTTCATGTTGCTATTCTATGCAAAGAACGCTCATGACGCAACAAAACCAAACCCCGCCCTTTCGGGCGGGGTTGGCTCTTCGTGAATGCTCGTGAGAGCACTCGTTTCAGATTACTGAGCGGTGAACTGGTAGCCGCTCAATGGCAGGTTGCGCAAGAAACCTTGCGTCGACGCAACGTCAGCATCCGAAGACGCGTTCGTTGAGTTATCAACCCACTGGATCAAGCTGTTCTCGTTGTCGCGCAATACGATCTGGAAGTAGTCCGCTGCAACACCAGAACTGGTGTTGGTCGGCGTGTTGAAGTCCGTGATGGTGTCCAAGTAGACCTTGAGGGTCTTCGAGGTACCGCCGGTAACTTCAATATCCAAGCTCGTAAAGTCGATCGTCATACTCGCACCCACGGATGGGTTTGTAGCATTCGTGATCGAACCGGTGTCAACGATCGTTCCGACTTCATCACGAATGGTGAATGCCGGATCAGCCGTAAGACCAACACCAGATGCAACGGTGTCGAATTTAATCGAACCAGATGCGGTCGCGGTGTTGTCGAAGAACAAGCGGGAGTCCGAGAGACCCTTTGCCGTTACGGTAAAGGTCAAGACAGGATCAACCGTTGTAAGCTTCGTTTGAGCAGGAGCAACGAGTGCGAATTCTGGGAACACACGGTAGATACGCGTGTTGCGGCTGGCATCTGCCAAGTCGCTATCCGCGATACCGGTGCTGTTGCCCTGGAGGACAACGCCAGAACCTTCACCGACTGCTTTGAACGTATCGGTACTAGCACCCGAGTCACCAATGAAGGCGAGATCCCAGACCTTGCCGGAGGTTGCACCTTCGGACTTGGTCTTGTAATCCACCATGACTTTGACATCAAGGGAGCTGTCCTTTGGAACGTACGGGCGATCTTCGCCAGTAAAGCCGAAGGAAACCGTACCAGCAGAACTGACAGTACCAGACTTTGTGAGCGTGGTGCCTGCTTTGTTCTTATAGCTGACGTATACCAACTTCGAGTTCGTTGCGAAGTCGGTTTCTTGTGTACCACCAATATCATCTTCACCAAACTGGACCTTCTCAAGGTACTGGCCTTCGTTGGTCGCTGTGAAGCGCCATACGCCTGCCACATCACCCAATTGACCCCAGTAGACAGAGTGCTTCTGTGGTGAATCAGCCGTGTTGAGTGCAACTGCCAATGAACCAGAGTTCATGACGGTTACTACTGTTGACGGAGACGTACCCAAGTTCGGATCTGCAGTGCCTGCGTTCACTGTGCGGGACGAACCGTCCAATGCAGTGACGTCGGTCGTTGCGTTGATGTCGAACGAGAAGTAGTCGCTACCCGAGACGCTGGTCGGGTTGCTGCCCAAGTCTACACGCACCAAGAGGGTCTTGGTTGCGCCAGCAGGAATGTTCCAGTTCAAGTTGTTGAACGTAACGGTACCCGTGCTGTTGGAGAGCTGGTTCGAAGACGGAGCACTAGACAACATTGTGCCTGATTCCGCTTCATAGATCTTCACTGCCGAGACGCGGTCTGCGACGGTGATTTCGTTGTCAGTACCTGCAGTGTAGGTCGAACCCACATCACTGATGTAGCCCGTGAGGGTGATATCGGTGACTTTGAGGTCCGAAGCCTGTGCGGCCTTGAACGTGATACCAACGGCATCAACATTCTTGGTTCCGCGAACGAAGGACTGATCGTTGACCGAAGAGCTCAAACCCAATGAAAGGGAAGAAGCCTGGATCGTCAACGCTGGACCCGCCATATCAGATTGCGGAACGATGTCTGCATCTGCTACTGCGGTGTTCGTACCAGCATACTTCATGACAGTGATGTCAGGAGTATCATCGGTGAAGTTATCCAAGAATACTTGGAGCGCATCACCCGATGCGAGCGCAGTACCAGAGCGGCTGTTTGCCGTCTTGACGTCTGCGGTGACCTTGAAGTTGTAGGTTTTGCCTGCAACGAGGTCGTAGGTGTCAGTAAATGACTTCTGTGCACCTGTTGCTGCGTCTTCACACGTACCAGCATCGGACGTGGTGAAAGCAGAGCCGTCTTGAGGACCCATGACTGTTACGCCGGTGTCCTTGTTCGTGACTTTGAAGTCATCGAGGTCTGCCCAACCGTTGGTGGTGTCCGCTGCGTTTGCATAGGAACCATCACCAGAAGGATCATGACAGAGCGTGAACTCCGTCTTACGAACTTCGATGTTGCTTGCTGCAACCACCGAGTACTCAAGCAAGGTGGTGTCGGACGTGTCCGTACCAACGTTTGCAGAGCCAAGGATTCCCGAGGAGATCGTGAGAACGCCACCCTGGAGGGTTACGTCAAACGATTCTGCTGCGGTGTCCATATCAGTGATCGTTGCTGCCATACCGAAGCCGTACTGATCGCCGATTGCAAGGATGTCGGTCGAGTTTTCGAAGTAGAGGTTTACATCCTCATCCTTCTTGCCACCAAGATCTGCATAGACCTTGAAGACCTGCTCGCCGCCCTTTACGATCGAGAAACCAGAACCAAGATCAAACACGAGATAGCTGTCGCTCGTCATCGAGCCAGCCCATTCGTTCGTGCCTGCCTTGAGCTTGATGTTCGTGATGTCAGATGGCTTAACTGTACCACCCTGGAACATCGTGATGCGCTTCACGGAAGCTGCTTCGGTGTTTGCCGTAAGCTTGAATTCCGAGATCTGTGCGCCCTTCTGACCAACCGTCGGGTTCGGGATAGAACCGACCTTGTTCATCGTGATACCACCGCTGGTTGCACCAGAGATAGACATTGTGTTGCCCGTTACTGGAATACCACCGACAGAACCAGATGCGAGCATTGCGCCCTTGAGCTCAAAGTAGTTGACGTTTCCAGCTGTTGCTGAAAGATCACCAACCAATGAGAGTTCGCGGGAACCGCTCACGGAAAGGTTGAGGTTCGCGAAAGTCACTTCACCCGTGGAAGATGAGAGCGACTTGCCCGAGGTCAAACGACGTGCACCTTCGTACACATACAGGTTGTCGAAATCATTCGTCGAACCTGCGCCCAAGCGCTTGAACGTTACTTCGCTCAAAGTGCCGGTACCCATGACCTTAACGCGGAGAAATTCCACGCCCTGGGCATTGGTTGTAAGAGTCGATGCAGCCGGGTTGTTCGATGCCAAGCTGAAGTTCACTGCTCCAGAGACTGGAGAAGCGGACGGGTTGACAACGCCACCGCGGGTGTATACAGGGACTTGCAACACTGAGGTGAAATCAGAGCCCTTGTTGTAAGAGTTGAACTCAGAGTTGTTGATACAGAAGACCTTCCCAAAGAAGTTCGGGTCATCTGCAACTGCCTGCGCACCGGTGGTGTTTACCCAACGGAGGATTGCAGTGTCCTCACCAGTCACATCGATGCCGTACACTTTCTGATCGCCTGTTTCACAGTTGCGGAAGAGGCCAGAAGTGCCGAATGCATCGCGAGTTGCTGGTGTAACTGTCTTCACGTTGGCGAAACCGCCAAGGTGACCGTACATGTTGAAGATTGCTGGGTTCAAGAACAAACGCTTGTACCCGAATTCATTCACGATGTACACATCAGGATCCGAGGATCCAGCAGCGCTGATGGTGTTACCTTCCTTAAGACCGTAGTCTGCAGGCTTTGCAGCCGCGAGTGCTACGCCCGAGGAAAGAACCAGCGCCATGCCCGTGAACGACAATACTGTCGCTACGGTTGTGAGTCCTGCGACAACTCGTTTGAGTGTCACAAGGTTTTTTGAAGTTAACATGGCTTAAACCTTTCAGAACCACACTTCACGTCATACGCCGCCATAACGGTGGAGTATATACAGAAGCAGTGGTAGTAATACGAACACTAACGTTGCCCTATGAAGGGCGAGGTCTTGATCGATTCTGCTCGTGTACTCATGGGAAGGAATTCCCATGAGGTGCGGCGTACTCGTTCTTTCGACCGAATCCGCAGCCCGAGTGAATCTTCGACGCCAAAACCTTTATGAATGCGAGCTAACCATTGCAATGGAAAATGGGGAATGCACCGTTCGTCTCAATCATCTCTTTAGCCATTGCTTTCGTTCGTGGTTGTCAACGATCTTTCTGCACTCCCTCCCACTACGCGGCACCACTGGGTGGCATCGTAAGGGGAGAGGGTTCAGACGGCAAAACGCAACCATGGGCTATGGTTGCTCGTTTTTCCTTGCTATGTATAGATAGTTCCCATTGCGTGAGGTTGCGCGTTCCACGGGTGCGCTTCCCTATGCTTCGGGCCGACTTACCGCCTTAAATGATAGCAAAAAGGCTGGAAAAGTCAATACTTTCCCGACATTCGTCCCCGACGGTTTTCAGGAGCGAATATATACAGTATAGAGCTTGCAAAGGGGGAAGCAACAGAAAAGGTGTGGATATGCCCATGTTACCTCGTTTTTGGGCTCCCCAGCACCGGATTTCCACCCCCGTCAACTCCGTTCCCAGAGCCGGAATAGGTACGCCACGAAGAGCCTTGGGAGCCTTCCGTGGCCCCCGAAATACGCTCCATAGAGGCATAGGTAGCCGCATCACCCGCGAACCACCCAGAAGCACAGTTTGCAGTGTCTTTTTCGCTTCCATCGGGGCTTATAAGCGCTATCCGCTCCCCATCATTTTTAATACCCCCTCGGCCAAAGCTCGTCGTAAGATCAGCGGTAACACTAGGAAGAGTATCGTCATTGGTGCGCTCTATGAGGAAGCTACCGTGGGCAGGAATAGAGCCAGAAAGCAGAATATCTGGACTTCCGTCATCAGATCGCAGGCGCCAGCCACTTAAAGACGCGGGGGAGTCGCCATCGTTCCCTAACTCGATCCATTCATCAGATGCAGAATGGCGTGTCCCCGCCCACGCGATTTCAGAGATAAACACAGTATCGCTCTCAGGCGCGCTAGTCGGGGTTGCCACTGGTGTCACAGTTGGCGCAGGTGACACCAGTGGCGTACTGGTTGGTGTCACCGTCACTGTCGCGGTTGGTGACACGGACATTT